>NZ_JBXUOW010000003.1:0-159272 GCF_057196645.1 Micromonospora sp. ATLC16 | reverse complement strand
GCCCACCAGCAGCGTCGCCGCCAGGGCCACGCCCGCGGGCAGCCCCGCCAGCGCGGCCAGGGCCAGCAGACCGAGCAGTACGGCCACCGCGTCGCCGAGCACCGCCGCGACCTGCGGCGCCCCGGCGCGTACCGGAAGATTGGCGGCGCGGATCTCCAGGTTCCCGGCCTGGCGCAGCGGACCGGTGAGCAGTACCAGGCCCAGCAGGACCAGGGCCGTCGCGGCCAGGGCCGGGTCGAAACCGGCGTCGAGTCGGCGGGCGTAGCCGACCAGCACCCCGGCCGCGATCAGCGCGGTCTCCGCGACGTTGTCGGCGCCGGGTCGCACCCGGCGCTCCCAGACCGTGGCGGCGAGCGCCACCACGGCCAGGCAGAGCCCCCAGGCGGTCGCTCCGGTGAGGGTGACCACCAGGAACGCCAGGACCGCCCCACCGGTGGCCAGGCCCCGTGCGGTCAGCTTCCTGACCAGCTCACCACGCATCTCGGTGTCGCTTCCGCGGTCGTGTGGTCGGACAGGTCAGCCGACGGCGGCGGCGCTGGCCGCCCGGTCGGTCTGGGCGGGTACGGCGACAGCGACCGGCGCCTCACCCGGCGGCCGGCGGACGTCGATCACCTGGCCGGTGAGCTCCGAGATCAGCACGTCCAGCGACGACTGGGCGACGGTCTCGGCGGCGAGCAGCGTGTGCTCCGGTTCCGCGCCGAACGCCTTCGTCCGCATCGGGGTGGCGGTCCGCTCCGGGTTGATGACGTTGACCCGTACGCCGAACTCCGCCCACTCGTCCGAGAGCGCCTGGGTCAGGTTGACCAGGGCGGCCTTGGTGGCCGAGTAGAGCGCGTAGTCGGCCCGACCTCGGGTGTACGAGCTGGAGGTGTAGAGCAACAGCTGGCCCTTGGTCTGCTGGAGGTAGGGCAGGGCCTGCCGGGCGACGGTGACCGGGCCGACGAAGTTGACCTGGAGCACCCGGTCGATGGTCTCCTGGTCCATCTCGGCCAGCGCGCCCTTCTCCAGGATCCCGGCGGTGACCACGACGTGGTCGATCCGCCCGGTGGCCTCGAAGGCGGTCCGCAGCGCGGACTCGACGTCCTCGGGGCGCTCCACGTGGGTACCGGTGCTGGAACGGCTGAACGGGAAGACCTGTGCGCCGTAGCGGCGGGCCAGCTCGGCCAGGTCGTGACCGATGCCGTAGCTGCCGCCGAAGATGACGATCGTGCGGCCGGAGACCTCCTCGCTGTACGCGCGGTGGTCGGTCAGCCGCGGCACCTTGGCGGCGGCCAGCTGGAACAGCTTGTCGGCCAGGTGCACGTCGACCGGGTGGGTGACCTTGATGTTCTCGTCGGAGCCGTCGATCACCTTGATCGGGGTCTCCGGTAGGTAGCGCAGCACCACTCCGCAGTCGTCGGTGGCGGCGAAGTTGGGGTCGCCCGCGGCCCGGCGGTACGCCTCCCGAATGGTGCCGGAGCGGAACGCCTGCGGGGTCTGACCCCGGCGCAGCGTGGCGCGCACGGGGATGTCGGTGATGCACTCGTTCTCGTCGACCTGGATGATCGTGTCGGCCGACGGGATGGCCACGTCCACGGCCGAGTAGGTCCACAGCGCGTTCACACACTCCCGGACGATCCGGCCGCTGAGCAGCGGGCGCACCGCGTCGTGGAAGAGGATGTTGCAGTCGCCCTCACCGACCGCGTCCAGCGCGACGCGGGTGGTGGCGTTGCGGGTGTCGCCACCCTCGATGACCTTGGTGACCTTGCGGAAGCCCGCCTTGTCGACGATCTTCTGCGCCTCGGCGACGTGCCCGGTGGCCATCAGCACGATGATCTCGTCGATCTCGGGCGCGGCGTCGAAGACGGCCAGCGTGTGCTCGATGATCGGCTTACCGGCGATCTTGAGTAGCTGCTTGGGAATGCCCAGACCCAGCCGGATGCCGGTGCCGCCGGCCAGCACGACCGCCACCGTCCGTGAGGGTCGCCACGGAGTCCGGTCCTCCGACGTGGTACCCGGATCGGTGGTTTGGTCCTGCGTCATTGCCGGTCCTCGCTCTCGGGGGTGCATGACTGTGGTGGGTAGGTGAACGGAAGATTCCGCCGACGCGGCGACGGAGTGAACCATAACGCGCGGGCCGCGTCGTCCCAACGGGACAACGCGGCCCAAGATCCTGGGCACGCTCGGCGACATCGCCGCTCGTTCACCCAGACTCTACTTGCCGTTCGTAAATGCCTCGTAAGCCGCCAGCACCTCGCGAGTCGGGCCGTCCATCCGGATCTCGCCGGATTCCAGCCAGATGGTTCGTTCGCAGGTGTCCCGTACGGAGGAGAGCTGGTGGCTGACCAGGAACACCGTGCCGGCGCTCTCCCGCAGCTCCCGTACCCGCTGCTCGCTGCGCTTGCGGAACGCCTTGTCCCCGGTGGCGAGGGCCTCGTCGATCAGCAGCACGTCGTGCTGCTTCGCGGCGGCGATGGAGAAGCGCAGCCGGGCCGACATGCCGGAGGAGTAGGTGCGCATCGGCAGCGAGGCGAAGTCGCCCCGCTGGTTGATCCCGGAGAACTCGATGATATCCGGGAGCTTGCGTCGTACGTCGGCCGGTGACATGCCCATGGCCAGGCAGCCGAGCGTGACGTTGCGTTCGCCCGGCAGGTCGTTGAGCAGGGCGGCGTTCACGCCCAGCAGCGAGGGCTGCCCCTGGGTGTACACGGCCCCCCGCTCCACCGGCAGCAGTCCGGCGATGGCCCGCAGCAGGGTCGACTTGCCGGAGCCGTTGGTGCCGATCAGCCCGATGGCCTCGCCCTGGTACGCGGTGAACGAGACCCCGCGGATCGCGTGCACCTCGCGGACGTTGGGCGCGGACCTGCGGGTGACCATCCGCTTGAGGGCGGCGACCGCGCTGAGGTTGTTGGTGCTGCCCCCGTGGACCCGGTAGACGACGTGCGCGTCGTCCACCACCACGGTGGGGATCCGTTCCTGGATCCGGGGGAGGGTCACCGTCACATCATTGGACATTTCAAGGTTAACCACGGCCGTACTCCTGTTCGCCACGCCAGAAGTAGAGGTATCCGCCGAAGCCTGCGACGAGCGCCCAGCCGAGCGCGATCAGCCAGGTCAGGAGCAGCGAGTCGGTGAGCAGGTGGGTGTTCTCCAGCAGGGAGATCCGGGCCAGCTCGATGTAGACCAGCATGGGGTTGAACTGCACGACGGTGGTGGCCCAGCTCGGCAGGTTCTCGGCGAACAGGGTGACGCTGTAGAGCACTCCGGAGCCGTACATCCAGGCCCGTAGGACGAAGGGCATGACCTGTTTCAGATCGGTTGCCTTCGCGCCCAGCCGGGCCATCACCATGGTGAGCCCGGCGGTGAAGACCGTCTGCACCAGCAACGCCGGCACCAGCATCAGCCAACTCAGGGTGATCGGCTCACCGGTGGCGACCACGATGCCGATCAGCACCACCATCGAGCCGAGCATCTGCTGGAGCTGGGTGGCGGTGATGGCCAGCGGCAGGGACGCCCGGGGGAAGTGCAGGGCGCGGATCAGGCCGAGGTTGCCGCTGATCGCCTGGGTGCCGTGCATCAGGCTGGTCTGGGTGAAGTTGAAGATGAACAACCCGGTGGTCAGGTAGGCGATGAAGTTGTCCATGCCCCGGGTCTGTTCGAGCACCAGACCGAAGATCAGGAAGTAGACCGCCGCGTTGGTCAGTGGGGTGAGCACCTGCCACAGTTGCCCGAGGCGGGCGTTGCTGAAGGAGGCGGTCAGCTTGGCGTGGGAGTACGCGGAGATGAAGTGCCGGTAGCGCCACAGTTGGCCGCTGTAACGACCGAACGAGGGCCGCTCGCCGGCCACCCGTAGCCCGTGTCGGGCGGCCAGCTGGGCTGGGGTGAGGCCGGAGTCGGGGTCGGCCAGCAGGTTGGCCATGGGGATGGGGACTCCGATCTGTCGGGCCGGCGTTACGTCTCGCGGTGAGTGAATCTAGCGTGGGCCAGTGCGGGAGCGCCGCCTCCGGTCGCTGGCTGGACAGTAGTCCGAAATGCGTCGGGACGCAACCGTAGCGTCGTTGCGCTACGCTGGCCCGGTGACAGTCGAGAAGAGTCCCAGGTGACGGCCGAGAAGAGGCGCGTGCCGGCCGGTGCGGCGGTGCTCCGGGGTGAGATCACCTCGGCCATCCGTCGGGCCCTCATGCAGGAACTCGCCGCGGTCGGCTACGGCCGGCTCTCCATCGAGGCGGTGGCCCGCCGGGCGGGGGTCAGCAAGACCGCGATCTACCGCCGCTGGAACTCGAAGCTCGACCTGGTGCTGGACGTGGTCTCGGCCGTCGCGAGCCGGAAGCTGCCGATGCTGGACACCGGCACCCTCGACGGTGACGTCCGGCTGCTGCTGCTGGTGGTGAGCGGGGCGCTGGGCCACCCGGTGGCGTCGCAGATCATCCCCGACCTACTCGCCGAGGCGGCGCGCAACCCGCAGATCGCCGGGACGCTGCAGAGCGCGTTGAAGGACTACCAGGACCGGATCGGCAAGATCGTTATCGGGCGGGCGGTGGAGCGTGGTGAGCTGCCCAGCGGCGCCGACCCGCGGACCGCGGCCGACCTGATCGTCGGGCCGATCTACTGGCGGATGGCCATTGCCCGGTCGCCGCTGGACCCAGCCGAACTGGACCGGATGGCGCGGGCCGCCGTGGCCGCCCTGCGGGTGGCCTGTGCCGTGCCGGAGGACGATCGGGTCTGAGGATCTCGGGCGTTCCCGTTGGGGCGACGTCGGCACCAACAACCGCTACGTGCATCAGGCCATCTACGCCAGCACTGAGGAATAGGTCGACCTGTTCTCAGATCCCGTCGGGTGTGCACGGTCTGGCGGAACTCGGCGCAGCATACCGGGCCGTGTGATGACCGGTTCCGCGCCCGACTCCGATTACGCTGCTTGCTGATCCGTCACCGTGATCGGCCGAGCACACACCGCGAACCTGCCGAGCCGGACCCGCCCGCACGACGACAAGGACGCCCGTGTCGATGACCGACCAGGCTGCCGCACCCTCGGCGGCGATCGACGAACCGACCGCTCCCGCGCCCGGCCGGTCGTGGCTCGCCGTGGGCCGGGTCGGGGCGGTCATCGCCGGGCTGCCCGCAGCACTTACCGACGGCGCCGTCCTGGTGTTCGCGCTCTGGACGGTGCTGTACCACGCCGCGCTCCCGCTCGGCCTCGCCCCGTCGTGGACGTTCCGGGTCTGGTTGGCGACCAGCCTGGCGCTGGTCCTGCTCATCGCGCTGACCCGATGGCGTCGCCGACGCGGCACGCCGGACACCACGCGCGGCACGCCGGCCGCAGCAGGCGGCTCATCGGGCACCGCGGGCAGTCCGGCGGACACCGAAGGCAGTGAGCCTGACACGGCGGGCGGTACGCCGGACAGCGCAGACGGTGACCCGGATGCGGTGGGCGCGGGTCCGGCATCCGACGCCGACCCGGCGGCGGGACGCGCCGACCCGGCGGCGGTCGTCCGGCGCAGCTGGACGGCACTGGTCCTGGCCTTCGGCACCGTCGCGGCGATCACCGCCGGGCTGGCCGGTACGCCGGCCGGCGCAGACCTGTCCTGGTGGGTGCCGGCCTCGGCCGGGATCGTGGCGGCCACGGGTCTGGTGCTGCTGATCCGGCGGACCTGGCGGACCTGGCGGGACACCCCGGCGATCCGGCCGCCGGCACCGACCGGCTGGCAGTCGGCGTACGCGATGCTGATCGCCGGTGGTGCCGCCGCCGCCTCGCTCATCCTGGCCCGCAACACCCCGGACGACATCTATTACGTCGGTCGGTCGGTGTGGGTCGCGGAACGTGACAACGTCCCGCTCAACGACTTCCTGTTCAGCGAGAACGTGCTGCCGGCGATGGTGTCCCAACCACCGATCGCCAGCATCGAGGTGCTGGCCGGCGCGCTCGCCCGGTTCCTCGGCATCTCCGCCGCCTCGGCGACCTGGTACCTGCTGCTGCCGATCATGGCGGTGCTCGCCGTGCTGGCGCTCTGGCGGCTGGTGCAGCGCTGGGCGCCCCGGCGTCCGGTGCTCGCCTTCACCGTCGCCATCGCCTTCCTCGCGCTGGTCTGCGGCCCGGACGCCGCCCTGGGCAACTTCCACCTGCCCCGGCTCTACCAGGGCAAGGGCATGTTCGTCTCCGCGGTCGTGCCGCTGATGTGGCTCTATCTCACCCGCTGGTTCGACGACCGGTCCCGGCTGGGGTTGCTGCTGATCGCCGCGCTGTCGATCACCGCGACCGGGCTCACCACCTCGGCGGCGATCGTCCTGCCGCTGCTGGTGGGTGGGGCGGCGCTGATGATGTTGCTGGTGGGCCGGTGGAGGTCGGCGCTCGCCGTCGGTGCGGTCGCGCTGACCTATCCGATCGGGGCGGTGGTGATCAGCCAGCTGATCCTCGGTTCGGCCAACGAGGCCGCCGCCGACGTCAACTTCTACGACGCCGCGCACACCTACCGTCGGACGTTCGAGGTCGGCATCGTCGGCGTGATCGGCGGACTCGCGTTGTGGTGCGGCCCGCTGCTGGCCCGCCGCCGCAGCCCGGCGCTGCTGGCGGCCGGCGGCACGGTCACCCTGAGCGTGCTGCTGGTGCCCGGGGTGCTGGAGTGGCTCAGCGCGCTCACCGGCATCTCCGTGGTGCTGTGGCGGGTGTCGTGGCTGCTGGCCCTGCCGGCGCTGATCGGTCTGCTGTGCACCGTCTGGTTGCCGACCCGGCTGCCTGCCGTGCGGGCGCTGGCCGGTGTGGTGCTGGCCGCCGCGATGGTGGCCTCGTTCGCCGGCTACGCGGTGCCGATGTGGGACGAGCGCAGCGGGGTGCTGGTGCACGACGAGCCGACCTGGAAGATCCGCCCGAAACAGCTGGCCATCGGAAGGTTCATCGTGGGCCTCGACCGACCCGACGGCCTGGTGCTGGCCCCGGAGAGCATCATGCGGACCATTCCGCTGCTCACCACCGAGGCGCGGGTGGTCCTGCCGCGTGACTTCTTCCTGATCGAGTACGACATCGACTCGCAGTTCTCCCAGGACCGGTTGTTGCTGACCCGGTTCGCCAACGGCGGCCCGGCCGCCCAGCGGCCCTCCGCCGAGGAGGTGGGCGCCGCGTTGGAGCGGCTGGACGTGGGCACGATCTGCGTCTACAGCCAGAATCGGTATGCCCGGCAGACCGGTGAAGGGTTCGGCTACACCACGTTCGCCAGGCGGAAGGCCGATCCGCCGGTGCATCCGAACGCCGTCACCTGCCTGCGTCGCGGGTAGCCACCCGGGCGTCGCCGCGTCGATGTCTCGCGTTAAGGTCGCAGCTGCGCTGACGCCCGGACGTGGCGTTCGGTGCCGCCGGGCTGCCGGCCGTCGATCGCGGTAGGGAGAGCCAGCCCTTGTTGAGCAAGTTGACTGTGCGCGTCGGTGTGGCGGCGCGCGGGGCCCTGCTGGTGGGGGCGTACCTGCTCCTGCTCGTCGGCGGCGCGTTCGGCCAGGTCGCCGGGTTCGTGGTCGCCGCCCTGGCAGCGGTGCTCGGCGAGGTCGCCGTGCAGCGGTGGTCACCGGCCACCGCGACCCTGATGGAGAAGGCCGGCCTCGGCCTGGGCTACCGGCAGCTGGCCCGCGACGTGTCGGTCGTGCTGCTGGTCGTCGCCCAGGTGGCGCCGGCCGGCGGCGCACTGACCCTGCTGCTCCTGCTGCCCGCCCTGGTGTGGGTGATCGCCGTGTTCGCTGGAGCGTTCGAGCGCATCATCGACCGGCGCAGCCCCGGTGGTTCGATGGTCCGCAACATCGATCTGGGCCGGCTCGGCGGGCCGCCGCTGCCCCGGTGGGCCGTCGCCCTCGGCGGGGACCGGCTGCCCTGGGTGAACGTGTTGCTCGTGCCGGCGGCGGTGGCCGCGGCGCTGGCTGACACGGTGACGCCCGTCCACCTGGCCGGCGTGATCGCCGTCGGGCTGGCCGCGGTGGTCGGCGCGACGGTCGCGTCGATCTGGCTGCGGGGACGGGGCGCCGGGCACGGCGCCCGGCTGTCGGCGGTGCAGCGGTGGCTCGACAGCCACCGCCCGGAGGTCGCGCTCTACTTCGCCGGACCGGGTAAGGACGTCTACCAGGCGAACATGTGGCTCGCTCCGGTCGAGGCGCTCGACCGGCCGACGGTGGTCTTCCTGCGTAACCGGGAAGCCCTGGCGGAGCTGGCCGACACCCGACTGCCGGTGGTCTGCGTCCCGCCCGGTGCGGATTTCATGAATCTCGGCAAGACCAGCGTCCGGGTGGCGCTGTATCCCGCCAACGCCGGGGAGAACATCCACATGCTGCGGGAGCCCGGGACGAAGCACGTCTTCGTCGGGCACGGCGACAGCGACAAGGCCGCCAGCGTCAACCCGTTCTGCAAGGTCTACGACGAGGTGTGGGTCGCCGGCCCGGCCGGCCGGGAACGCCTCGCGCGCGCAGGGACCGGCGTACGTGACGGGAACGTGGTGGAGATCGGTCGGCCGCAACTGGCCGGGCTGCCTACCGCCGGTGGGGGGCCGGTCGAACGCCCCTTCACCGTGCTCTACGCGCCCACCTGGGAGGGTTGGCTCGCCGACGACCCCTTCCACACCTCGGTGCTGCTGATGGGGGAGCGGATCGTCGGCGGGCTGCTGGCCGTCCGGCCGGGGGTCCGACTGATCTACAAGCCGCACCCGCTGACCGGGAGCCGGTCGGGGCGGGTCCGGGCGGCACACGAGCGGATCGTGCAACGCATCCGGGCGGCCGGTGGCGAGGTCGATGCGAGCACCCTGGACGGACCGGAGCACCGGGTCGTCACCGGGCGGGTGCCCGCGCTCTTCGACTGTTTCGACCAGACCGATCTGCTGATCAGCGATGTGTCCAGCGTGGTGTCCGACTTCGTGCAGACCCGACGGGCTTACGTGGTGACCAATCCCGCCGGGCTGCCCGAGGACGAGTTCCGGCGCATCTTCCCGACCGCCAGGGCGGCGTACCTGCTGGCCGCCGAATGCGGGGAGTTGGGAAAGATCGTGGCGGTTACCCGGGCGGGCGACGACCCGATGACCGAGGCCCGCCGGGAGCTGAGGACCTACCTGCTCGGCCCGGGCGACGCCAACCCGATGGACCGGTTCGCCGAGGAGGTCGGCCGGCTCTGCCGCTGACGCCCGCGAGGTGCCGGCGCAGGTTCCTGCCCCGCGCCGTTGCGCCCGGGTTTGTCCGGTACCGGCCCGGTCCGCCACCCCGGCGGGCATGCTCGAAGGGCAGGCCGCCGGCGAGGGGATGGGCATGGAGAGCTACCACGAGGACTGGACCGACAGCCAGCGCGCGCTCTACGACGAGTGCTACCGCGCCGGTGCCGACTGGGCCGAGGACCCCGACACGCCCTCGGAGGACGTGCAGCACATGATCAATCTGGCCGAGGCAGACGACGACACCCTCGCCGACGCCGAGATCGACTTTCCGCCGCTGATCGACGCGGTCACCGAGGCCACCGGAGAGGTCGTCGCCACCGTGCCGGCAAGCCACGAGGACCCCGGATTCAAGGGGTTCGTGGACGGGGTGCGCGACGGCACCTCCGACGAGACCTTCGGCCTCTGACCGGCTGAGCCGCCCGAGGCTCCGGGCCTGTGCACCCGGCCGCTCGTCTGCGACCATTTGGTGCGGTGTCCTGAAACGCTCACCGGATCGTCGTCGCCTGGACCTCGCCGCGACACCGCCAACGTTCCTGGACACCGCACTGGTGCGGGCTAGCAGACCGAACGGGGAGGCCGGGTGCGCATCCTGCTGGTCGAGGACGACCGACGGGTGGCCGGGGCACTGTCGTCGGCGCTGACCCGACGTGGGTACGAGGTGGAGCATGCCGCCACCGTCGCCGCCGCGCTCTCCGCCGCCCCCTGTGACCTGGTGCTGCTCGATCTCACCCTGCCCGACGGCGACGGCACCGACCTGTGCCGGCAGTTGCGGCGGCGCAGCAGCCAGCTCGGCATCATCGCGGTGACCGCGCGCGGTGAGGAGCGCGACCGGGTGCTCGGCCTGCGGCTCGGCGCGGACGACTACGTCGTCAAGCCCTTCTCGATGGTGGAACTCCAGGCCCGCATCGAGGCGGTGCTGCGGCGGGCCTCGCACGCGGTGCCGGAACGCAACCTGATCGAGGTCGGGCCGGTCTACATCGATGTGGCGGCCCGCACTGTCGCGGTGGCCGGGCGGCCGGTGTCGCTGACCCGCAAGGAGTTCGACGTCCTGCTCTCGCTGGCCCGGCAACCCGGCGTCGCGGTGCCCCGCGACCGGATCCTGCTGGACGCCTGGGGCACCACCTTCACCGATCGGCACACCGTCGAGGTGCACGTCGGTTCGTTGCGTGGCAAGCTCGGTGACCCGCGCCTGGTGGAGACCGTGCGGGGAGTCGGTTACCGGCTCCGGGGCGAGTGAGGAGCCCAGGTGCGACGGCGGCTGGTGATCAGCTATCTGCTGCTGATGGTGCTGGTGGTGGTGGCGCTGGGTACGCCGCTGGCGGTGACGCTGACCACCCGGGAGACCGACCGGGTACGGGCCGACCGGCTCGCCGACGCCACCCGCTTCGCGTCGCTGGCCGGGCCGGCGTTACGCGACGGCACGCCCGGTCCACTCGATCACGAGCTGAGCAGCTACGACGAGCTGTACGGCATCGGCGCCGCGGTGGTGGACCGGGACCGGCGGGAGGTGGTGGCCTCGACGAGCTGGCGACCGGCCCCGGGCACCCGGGAGGCGTTGGATGTCGCGCTCTCCGGGCAGCAGGCGAGTGGACCCGAATCGGTGTGGCCGTGGGTCGACGGGCCGATCGTGGTCGCGGTGCCGATCAACGACGGCGGCGAGGTTCTCGGCGCGGTGGTCACCGCCACCCCGGCCGACGGGGTCCGGCGTACCGTCGCCACCTGGTGGACGCTTGTCGCCGCGCTGGGTCTGCTCGCCGTGCTGGCCTGCGTGCTCACCGCGTTCGGGCTGGCCGGCTGGGTGCTGCGTCCGGTCACCGAGCTGGACGCGGTCACCCACGAGATCGCCGAGGGTGATCGTGGTGCCCGCGTGCAGCACCGGCTGGGGCCGCCGGAACTGCGCCGGTTGGCGAGGAGCTTCAACCACATGGCGGACGTCGTCTCCGACGTGATGGACCGGCAGCGTGCGTTCGTCGCGCACGCCAGCCACCAGCTCCGTAACCCGTTGACCGCGCTGCGGCTGCGGGTGGAGGAGCTGGGGCCGAGCGTCATCGACGAGCGGGGCCGCGCCGAGCACCGGCTGGCCTTGGAGGAGACCGACCGGCTCGCTCTGCTCCTGGACGCGTTGCTCACCCTTGCCCGCGCGGAACGCCGGGAGAACCAGCGGGTCACCGTCGATGCGACGGCCGCGGCCGGGTCCCGGGTCGCGGCCTGGGAGCCGTTGGCCCGCCACCGGTCGGTCACCCTGCGGCTGGCGGCCGACCCCGGTCCGGTGTATGCCAGTACCGTGCCGACCGCCATCGACCAGGCCCTCGATGCCCTGATCGACAACGCGGTGAAGTTCAGCGGTGCGGGCGGCGAGGTGACGGTGACCGTCGCGGCCCGCGACGGCGGGACGACCCTCGAGGTACGCGACACCGGCCCGGGGATGACCCGCAGCCAACTCGGCCGGGCCACCGAACGGTTCTGGCGGGCCCCGGAGGTGCAGAACGTCGACGGCGCCGGGCTCGGCCTGACCATCGCCGCCGTGCTGGTCGACGCCTCCGACGGCCGGCTCACCATGCACCCGAACGCACCGCGCGGCCTGGTCGCCGGGTTGTGGTTCCCGCAGCCGGCGGAGCCGGCCGAACCCACCGGCCCGGACCCCGAGGCCGATCCACCGGCACCCACCGATCCGGCGTCGTCCGCACCCGCGGTGGCCTGAGCAGGGCGGTACGACGGGGCAGCCGAGTATTGCTCCGAGCCGTAGTATGAGTGCTATCTTCTGGTGCACAAATCATACGGAGGTGGTGGTCCATGGTGGTAAGCGCCGGGGCGGAGACCCCGACCAGTACCGCGTCGCCGGCCGACCGGGGCCTCACCCTGGACGTGCACGACCTGCGCATGCGGTACGGCTCGACCGACGTGCTCACCGGGGTGTCGTTCAGCGCGCGACGCGGCGAGGTGCTGGCTCTGTTGGGCCCGAACGGCGCCGGCAAGACGACCACCATCGAGATCCTGGAAGGCTTCCGGATGCGGTCCGGCGGCCGGGTCGTCGTGCTGGGGACCGACCCGGCGCGCGGCGACGAGCGGTGGCGGTCCCGACTCGGCGTGGTGCTCCAGTCCTGGCGCGACCACAGCCGGTGGCGGGTGCGGGAGCTGCTGGCTCACCTCGGCTCCTACTACGCGCCCTACTCGACCGAGCGGACCAGCCGGCCGTGGGACATCGACGAGCTGATCCAGGTGGTCGGGCTGACCGAGCACGCGCACAAGAAGGTCGGTCAGCTCTCCGGTGGCCAACGTCGCCGGGTGGACGTGGCGATCGGCATCGTCGGCCGGCCGGAGGTGCTCTTCCTCGACGAGCCGACCGCCGGATTCGACCCGGCCGCCCGCCGCGAGTTCCACGACCTGGTGCACCGGCTCACCGACATCGACGACACCACCATCCTGCTCACCACCCACGACCTGGACGAGGCGGAGAAACTGGCCGACCGGATTCTCATCCTGGCCGGTGGTCGCATCATCGCCAGCGGGTCCGCCGACGAGCTGTCCCGCCGCATCTCCGCCGACGCCGAGGTGCGCTGGAGCCAGGGCGGGGCACGATTCGTGCACTCCACCGCCGACGCGACCGGCTTCGTGCGGGAGTTGTTCGCCCAGCACTGCGAGGACATCGCCGACCTTGAGGTGCGCCGGGCCAGCCTGGAGGACACCTACATGACACTGGTACGCGATCACGAGTCCGGCCGCGCCGACGGCGCGAACCGCGCGTTCGAGGAGGTGGCTCGATGAGCCCGCTGGTCGTGGCCGCCCGGGCCGGTCTGTCCCGGGGCCGGATCGAGCTGCGGCAGAGCTTCACCAACGCGGAGACCCTCTGGGGGTACCTCTTCCCGACGGTCATCCTGCTGGTGGTGATGTTCTTCCTGCGGGGCGCCAAGGTGCCGGGCACCGAGTTCTCGCTCGGCGCGCAGACGCTGCCCAGCACCCTCGGCATGACCGTGGCGTTCGGCGGGCTGGTCAACGTGGCGTCGATCCTCACCTTGGAACGCGAGGACGGCACCCTGCTGCGGGCCAAGGCCACCCCGAACGGCATGTTCGGCTACCTCATCAGCAAGATCACTCTGGTGGCGGGGATGACGCTGGTCAGCGTCACCCTCCTGCTCGTACCGGGTCTTCTCCTCTTCGACGCCCTGGCGCTCGACAGCGTGGCGGCCTGGCTGACCCTGGCCTGGGTGATGCTGGTCGGCATGGTGGCGACGATGCCGGTCGGTGCGGTCTTCGGCTCGCTGCTGTCCAACCCCCGCAACATGGGGCTGATCTTTCTGCCGATGATGGGACTCATCGCGACGTCGGGCATTTTCTACCCGATCACCGCGATGCCCGGCTGGTTGCAGGCGGTCGCGCAGGTCTTCCCCATCTACTGGCTCGGTCTCGGCATGCGGTCGGCGCTGCTGCCCGAGGCCATGGCCGCCGTCGAGCTCGGCGAGTCGTGGCGGCACCTGGAGACGCTGCTGGTGCTCGGCGGCTGGGCGGTCGCCGGGCTGGTGCTGGCGCCGGTGGTGCTGCGCCGGATGGCCCGCCGCGAGTCCGGGTCCAGCGTGGCGGCCCGCCGCGAGAAGGCCATGCAGCGGGTGACCTGAGGATGGGCCGTCGAGATGAGTGAGCACGTCCACAACCGCATCGCGATGCTCCGGGCCGAGCGGGGCATCTCCCGCCGTCAGCTGGCCGAGGCGTTGGGCGTCCACTACCAGACCATCGGCTACCTGGAACGCGGCGAGTTCAGCCCGAGCCTGCACCTGGCGCTGCGCATCGCCCGGCACTTCGAGGTGCCGGTGGAGGTGGTCTTCTCCACCGAACCGTTCCCCCGCCTGGGCGACCCCACGCCCCCCGCCGCGCGGTCCGCCTGACCCGCCCGGTCACGGTTTGCTGGCCCGGTAGTAGTCGACGGCGCCGGGGTGCAGAGGCAACGGTGAGGTGGCGATGGCCGAGCGGGGGCTCATCCGGCCGGCCGCCGGGTGCGCCTCGGCCAGCTCGGAGCGGCGTTCCATCAGCAGCCGGGTCACCTCGCGCACCAGCGACTCCGGCAGGTTGGCCCGCACCACCAGGTAGTTCGGGTTGGCCACCGTGGTCACCGGGTCCACGCCGTACACCGAGCGCGGGATGTCCCGCGGCACGTACACCTCGGGGTTACCCCGGCGTAGCCGTGCGGTCCACTCGCCGAGGTCGACGATGCGGGTGGGAGTGTCCTGGGCGAACTGGGCGACCGCGCGTACCGGCAGCCCGCCGGAGAAGAAGAAAGCATCGATCCGGCCGGCGCGCAGCGCGTCCACCGAATCGTCCAGGCCGAGCCGTTCCTGCCGCACCTGGGTGCCGTCGAGGCCGGCGGCGGTGAGCAGCCGGTCCACTGTGATCTTGGTCCCGGAGCCGGCTGCGCCCACCGAGACCCGCCGGCCGTGCAGGTCGGTCAGGGTCCGCACCGGGCTGTCGGCGGTGGTGACCAGATGCAGCAGGTCGTCGTAGACCCGGGCGACCGCCACCACCGGCGGATCCGGACCCGGGTCTGCCTGCAACACGTCGGCCTGGGTGAAACCGAGTTCGGCCGCACCGGCGTTGAGCAGTTGCACGTTCTCCGCGGAGGCCGCGGTGACCAACACCTCCGCCCGCACCTGCGGCAGTTCCCGGTTGAGGATGGCCGCCAGCGACGAGCCGAAAGCGTGGTAGACGGCGGTGGGACTGCCGGTGGCGATCCGGATGACCACCGGCTCACCCGGATCGTCGCGGCAACCGCCGGGGCCGGGCAGGGTCAGCAGCACGGTCAGCGCCACCGCCACGCGGGCGCCGCGCCACCGGGCTCGGGCGGGGGGCCGGGTACGGGTCACGGGCAGCACTGTGCGCCGCCGGACCCCGATGGCGCAACCCCGGGGGCGGGCGCAGCGTGGTGCGGCCGTGGGACGACCACCGGGTCAGGACACCGGCCGCTGCACCGCCTCCTCCGCCGCATACCGCAGGATCCGGTCCCGATCCCGACCGTGCGCCACACTGACCAGGAAGCAGCCGGTGCTCGGACGCAGCAGCGCCGGCACGTCCAGCAGGGCGGCGCCGCGTACCAGCACCGCGCCGAGTTCCCGGTCGGTGATCCGCACCCCGAGGATGTGCCGCCGGACATGCCGGCCGCCGGCCAGCAGCGCGGCCCGCCAGGCGGCGGCGGCCAACCGGGTGCGCCACAACCGCCGCGCCGTCGAGGCGCCCGGCACCGGTCCACCGAGCAGTTCCCGCCGGCCCCGCCGCCAGCCGTTCTCCACGATCGCCGCGTACGTAGGCCGGTGCTCCCGCCCGACGTGCAGCCGGTGCAGCTCGTACCGCCGGCGCAGCCCACCGACCGTCACCTCGTGCCGGACCGGGATGTCGAGGCGGTCGAGCAACTGCCGGGTCCGCCGCGCCGCCTCCTCCCGGTTGAACTCGATCGTGCTCGGTCGAACGGGCTGCTGTCCGGGGTGCCGGTGCCCGGGGGTAGCCGGTGGCGGCATGCAGCGCAGCAGGCAAGCCGTCTCGAAGGCGTCGGCCAACGTCGTCCAGTCCAGCGGGGGCGGCGCCGACGGGGACCGAGGCGACGGCGGCGTGGTGGACCCCGGCAGGGCCGATGACGGACGGGACCGGTCGAGCAGGATCGGTTCGGCAACCACCGGAGGGCCTCCTCGTCGCGTCGAGTCCTCTTACGGTGACCCGGGACAACGACCGGTGGTACCGATCCGGCCCAGCCTTGAGGAAATCTTGCGCCTGGTTACAGCTCCGAAACGATCACGTCGACCTGACGCGGCCGGCCGGGCGCGGTGGCCTGCTCGCACACCGTGTACTTCAGCTCCCGCAGCGTCGTCAGCAGCGCGGCCACGGAACGCGGCCGGGCACCGGCGAGCAGCAGGTCCCGGACCATCCGCCCCTTGGTGGCCTTGTTGAAGTGGCTGACCACCGAGCGCACCGGCACCCCGTCGACCTCCCGTTCGTGCAGCACCCGCACGGTGAGGGTGCGCTCGGCCAGCCCGCCGCGCGGGGTCCAGGCCGCCGCGTACGCCCCGGAACGCAGGTCCAGCACCGGGCCGCGACCGGCCGCCCTGGTCAGCGCGGCACCCAGGTCCTGCCGCCACAGCGCCGGCAGCGCACCGACGCCGGGAAGTCGGGCCCCGATCGGGCAGCGGTACGGCGGAATCCGGTCGGTCAGCCGCACCGCGCCCCACAGACCGGAACCGATCAGCACCTGCCGTCCGGCGGCCCGCTGCGCCGTCGCCGGCAGGCCGGCCAGGTCGAGGGCCTCGTAGAGCACGCCGGTGTAGATCCGGCTGGCGGGCGCGGTGGCGGCCTGCCACAGCCGGGCGTTGCGCCGCAACTCGCCGTGTTGCCCGGCGCCGAGGCCGAGCGCGGTCAGCGCCGCCGCCGGCGGCCCGGCGCTGAGGGCGATCAGGGCGGACAGCACCTCCTCCCGCCGTGGGTTCAGCTCCGGCAGGGAGAGGCGGTCCAGGTCCAGTCGGCGGCCCGAGCCGGCCTCGGCCTTGCCCTCCGAGGGCGGCAGCAGGATGAGCATGGGTGACTCTAACGCCACGGCCGCAGCGGCTCCGGCGGGTGGTACACCCGGAAGCCACCGACCTCGGCGAGCAGCGCCGCGCCGGCCCGGTCGCCGAGCAGTTCCCGCAGCCGCCGATCCGCCGGGGCGTCGGCCGCCAGCACGTACCCGGGCCGCTGCGCCCGCGCCAACCGCCACCAGTACGCCGGGTAGCGGTTCTGCCCCGGGTGCAGCCTGCCGTCGACCACCCCGCAGACCACCTCCTCGGCGGTGTTGAAGATCAGCCGGTTGCAGGTCCAGTACTCGCCGTACACCTCGTGCAGCCCAGCCGCGCGGACCGTGTCGGCCAGCTCCCGGGCCTGTCGTTCCTCGGTGCGCCCCGGAGCCGCGCCGGTGGTGGCGAAGAGCACGGTCACCACCAGCGAACCGGCGGCGAGGGCAGCCAGCACGGCGGTGGCTGCCACACCCGCCACCCGGCGCGGCACGCCGGCGGTGCCCCGTCGGGCGGCGACCGCCGCCACCCACAGCGGCCAGAGCACCGCCGGCAGCGACAGTTGCAGCACCGACAGGTAGCGGGCGTTGCCCAGCGGATCCGTGGCCGCCAGCGGACTGCGCACGTACGCCAGCAGGGTCAGCGCCGCGCCCACGAGCAGCGCGAGGTGCACGACCGGGCCGACCCGCTCGCCGCGCCCGGCCCCCCGCCGGTACGCGAGCCCGGCGAGCGTCGCCGCCGCCACCAGCAGCAGCGGGTAGAGCAGGCCGAACCACGCCTGCCACCGGGCGCAACCGTCGACCGGGCAGAGCCCGGCGGCCAGCGGCACGCCCTCCAGCAGCCCCCCGCCGAGCCGCTGCGGCCACGGCGGCACCGGCCCGTCCTCGCCGCTGATGCCACGCAGCACCGACAGGGAGTCCTGCCCGGGTGGGGCCACCAGGTTGTCCCGGATCATCGGGGCGAGCCCGACGGCGAAGCCGACGACCAGCAGCAGCCCCGCCCAGCCGAACAGCTCCCGGCGCAGGGTCCACGCCAATGCCAGCGCGGCCACCGCCAGGTACGGCACGATCAACCAGTCCGACCAGAGCGCCACCCCGGCGAGCAGCCCGACGCCGCCCACGGCCAGCGCCCGGCGCCGCACCGCGCCTCGGGCCAGCGCCACCACGACCAGCAGCATCGCCAGCACCGCCACCTTGACCTCCGGCCGCCCGCCGACCGCGGTCACCTGGTCCCGGACGACCCGCTCGGAGCCCAGCGCGAGCAACCCGACGACCACGGTGGCGAACCACGGCGAGCCGATCCGCCGGGTCAGCCGGTGGATCAGCCAGAGGAACAGCGCGTAGAGCGCGAGCACCGGCAACCGCAGCACCGGCCAGCTCGGCCCGGTCACCGCGAGCAGCGGTGCGGCCAGGTACGACTCCAGGGTGCCCATGTACCGCTGGCCGTACAGGAAGATCGGCTGCTCGCGGCCCTGCGCGATGTGCAGCGCGGCCAGCCCGAAGGTTGCCTCGTCGCTGTTGGAGACGGGCACGGTGGTCAGCACCAGGACCAGCCGGTAACCGACCCCGACCAGCCCGAGCAGCAGGGCGACCAGCGCCGGCCGGTCGAGGTGTGGCCGCAACCGCCTGCGCTGTCGCCCTGGTTCCGCCGCTGCTCGTGGCACGACCTCGCCCCCGTCGCCGTTCCGACCGGAGTGTGTCACGGCGGCGACGCCGGGCGTGGCGGTTCGGCTCAGCTTGCGTGGCCGAGGTGGCCGGTCTGTGGCAGGGTTGCTTGCGTGCCACCCACTCCCGCAGGCCAGCTGGCCAGACCGAACCTGCACCGGGCCGCGCGGATCGAGGACGCCGTGCACGCCCTGGTGGAACGCCGGCTGCGGCGGACCGGCTGGCGGACCAACATCATCGCGTACACCGGTTACGGCGGGCCCGGTTGGGTGCGGGTGATGTGCCGGGTGTTGTTGGGGCGGCCGGACACCCGTCAACCCGGCCGGCTGGAGAAGGTCCGGGGCTGGCGCAGCTTCACCACCCTGCCGGCCAAGCACGTCACGGTGACCATCGAGACCGGCGGGGTGGTGCACGAGGCGCGGGCCGACCGCAGCGGGTTCATCGACACGGTGCTCGACGCGACCCTGCCACCCGGCTGGGGTTCGGTGCGGCTGAGCATGCCCGACGCGGAGCCGGTCGAGGCGCCGGTGCGCATCCTCGACCCGGAGGTGCGGTTCGGCATCATCTCCGACATCGACGACACGGTCATGGTGACCGCGCTGCCCCGGCCGCTGCTCGCCGCGTGGAACACGTTCGTTCTCGACGAGCACGCCCGCGCGGCGGTGCCCGGCATGGCAGTGCTCTACGAACGGCTGGTCACCGCCCATCCCGGTGCCCCGGTGTTCTACCTGTCCACCGGCGCGTGGAACGTCGCCCCGACGCTGACCCGGTTCCTGTCCCGGCATCTCTACCCGGCCGGGCCGCTGCTGCTGACCGACTGGGGGCCGACCCAGGACCGCTGGTTCCGCAGCGGCCGGGATCACAAGCGCGCCACCCTGGCCCGGCTGGCCAAGGAGTTCCCCGACGTACGCTGGCTGCTCGTCGGCGACGACGGCCAGCACGACCAGGAGATCTACCGCGAGTTCGCCGTCGCCCACCCGGACAACGTCGCCGGGGTGGCGATCCGCCGACTGTCACCCGCCCAGGCGATGCTCGCCGGTAGCCTGCCCGTTCCGCAGGAGAACCCGACCGAGGGGCCGGTGGGGCAGAAGTGGCTCTCTGCCCCCGACGGCGCCGGCCTGTGGACCCTGCTGCGCGGCGCAGGCCTGGTCTGAGTCGATCCTCGCCCTGCTGGCCGGGCCGCCGTGGAGACGTCGCAGCCCGGGATCTACAGCTGGGAGCGTGCCTCGGACAACGCGCGATGGGGTGCGGGACGAATCGGGTGGACCGGTGACCGTCGTCGAGGTCGGCACAGGTAGAGCGCCAACAGAGTGATCATTCCGATGACGGACTCCGGGGACATGCCGAGTTGGTTGTTGGCCGGCAGATAGGCGATGAGAATGGAGAGCTGAGCGAAGATCAGTAGTGGCAGCACGTGTCGGGCGAGGGCGGCCTCCAGCCACACCCGTGCGAAGAACCAGCCGACCAGGCCCATGAACAGGGCCGCCCCAGGAAAGGTGAGATCGGAGGCGAGCCAGGGGTAGATCGTCGCCCAGTACAACTCGGCGGGCCAGGCGGTCGCGTCCTGCGTGCGTTGCGGATAGTTGGGATGGGCGGATGGGTCCGCGCCGAACTGCTGCTCGGCGAGGACGGCTGCGGCTGGTGCGCTGCCCAGGCCGTGCGACCAGGCGAACGGCACCTGTAGGTTGTGCGCCAGCCCGAGGTAGCCGTGGGTCGGGTAGACCAGCATCGCGGCGATGCCGTTGGCCACGTGGGGGCCGGTCACGTTCGCCACGGCCGGGTTCGCCTTGACCAGGTCACTGGTGCCGAAGGCGGTACTCCGTGCCGCCTGACTGAAGACCATGTAGCCCGTGAAGGTGATGGCGATCATCGCAGCGACCGCGAGCACTTTTCCTCGTCGGGTACGCGTACGACGACGGGCTGTTGCCGCGACGACGAGTAGCCCCGCCCCTAGCATGACCGCGACGTCGCCGAGGCCCTTGAGCGTGCCGATGAAAAGGTAGTACGTCGCGTGGAAGGCGAGGCCCAGCAGGCCGACCGCCCGTAGCGGCCAGGACAGGCGTTGCCAGTACACCACCAGAAGCGGTGCCAGCATGGTGCCACAGACCCCGAGTAGCGCAGCCAGTGTCAGGACCCCGCTGCTCTGGCCGATGCCCTGCTCGTAGGTGTCCAGCTTGTGTAGGTAGGCAGTGGCCGGATCACGCACATTGGACCAGACGCTTGTCGAACCCGTCGCCCCCAGCGTGGCCATGGCGACGGTGCTCACGACGATGTAGTAGCCGGCTCCGACGACAAGTAGTTTTCGGGCCATGGTGAACTCGGTCGGCGTGCCGGAGAGGAATCTGTCTGGCGGGCGGCGCCAGACCTGTAGG
The DNA here is from genome assembly GCF_057196645.1 of Micromonospora sp. ATLC16. Classification (NCBI taxonomy): domain Bacteria; kingdom Bacillati; phylum Actinomycetota; class Actinomycetes; order Micromonosporales; family Micromonosporaceae; genus Micromonospora; species Micromonospora sp. ATLC16. The sequence goes on along the minus strand of NZ_JBXUOW010000003.1, from coordinate 138,564 downwards.
GCGTATCCGAGAGCGAACAAACCCGTGGCACTGAACACGAAGACACAAAGCTGAATTCCGTTCGGCACCTGTTGGCTCAGCTCGCTGAGCCAGAAGAACGCGAATGTGCCGAGCATCCAACACAGGGCCAGGAACAGGGGAAGCCAGATCCGCAGTTGGTCGGGCTGCTTCCGCGGGCCGGACTTTGATGGATCGGTGTGCCGGGCAGGGCCGGTCCTACCGTCACGGTATAGTCGTCGGACCCCGTCGCGTTTCGCAGCTACAGATGCCACCTACAGCGCCTTCCGGGTCGGCCTCGCCCCGCTACACGGATCGTGCACGGTCGGTCGCGGCAGGCCGCCGCCGCGCGGGACCGGATAAGGACCTCTGCTGCGGTGCGACGCTACCAAGCCAGAGCGTAATCCACCTGTAAGTGCCTTTTTTGGCTGATTGTGCCTTTGGGGCCTCTACATCCGGTAAATCTCCTTTAGGAGGAGCGCCTCCGCTCTGGCGGTAGTGACGGCTGTAAGGGGATCTTGATGACACCATTTGAGCCCGACGCGACGGTTCTCGTCACCGGTGGCACCGGTTCGTTCGGCCAGACGATGGTCCGTCGACTGCTCGACAGGGACGTCGCCGAGGTGCGGGTTCTCAGCCGTGACGAGGCCAAGCAGGACGCGATGCGCCACGCGCTCGCGGATGATCGCGTGCGCTACCACCTCGGTGACGTCCGGGATTTCGAGACTGTCCTACGTGCCACTCGCGACATCGACCACATTTTCCACGCCGCCGCTCTCAAGCATGTTCCGGCCTGCGAGTTCTTCCCTATCGAGGCGGTGCGGACCAACGTGTCCGGCAGCGCCAACGTGGTGGAGGCGGCCGAGCGTAACGGGGTGCGCTCCGTCGTCCTGCTGAGCACCGACAAGGCGGTCCAGCCGGTCAACACCATGGGGATGACCAAGGCCATCATGGAGAAGTTGGCCCAGGCACACGCCCGCAATCATCCCGCCAGCGACACGACCGTCTCGTGTGTCCGCTACGGCAACGTCATGTACTCACGTGGCTCGGTCATTCCACTGTTCGTGAAGCAGATCCGGGCCGGACGGGCGCCAACCGTCACCGATCCCAACATGACACGCTTCCTCATGTCGCTGGCGGACTCGGTGCGACTGGTCGAACACGCGTTCACGCACGCCCACCCCGGCGATGTCTTCATCCACAGGGCCAGCGCCTGCCGGGTGGGGGACTTGGCCACCGCCATGTGCCAGCTCTTCGACGTCCCGGAGAAGCTCGACGTGGTCGGCATCCGTCTCGGCGAGAAGCTGCACGAGTGCCTGGCCAGCGCGGAAGAGGTGGCGCGGGCTGACGACTTCGGTGACTTCCTGCGGGTGCCGATGGAGGGCCGCAACCTGCACTCCTTGCCGCGCAGTCTCGCCATCGCGGGAACCGCCGTGGTTCAGGAACTCAATTCGGCGAACGCACCACGCCTGGACGTGCCGAGGATCAGGGACGTGCTGCTCAACCTCCCGGAGATTCGAGCAGAACGGGCCCTGCGCGAGCCGGTGCTGGTGTCATGAAGGTCGCGCTGACCGGTGCCAGCGGATTTCTCGGCTGGCATGTCCGGGTACTGCTCCGGGCGGTGGGCTGGCCCGCACCGACAGTACTGACCCAAGCGGAGTTGGCTGTCCCGGCGGTCGCCGCCAACCGGATCGCCGGCGCGGATCTGCTCCTGCATCTCGCGGGTGTCAATCGGGGTAGTCCGGCCGACGTGGTCGCCGGCAACGTGAACTCGGCGCGGTCCTTGGCCGATGCCCTGCGGCGGTGTCCCGCCCCGCCGAAACGGGTGGTGTTCGCCAATTCGGTGCAAGCCGGCAACACGACACCGTACGGCGAGAGCAAGGCGGTAGCGGCCACGACACTCGCCGCTGCCTCGGGCATCGGCTACGACTTCGACGACGTCCCGTTGCCGAACCTCTACGGAGAACACGGTCGGCCCTTCTACAACTCGGTGGTGGCGACCTTCTGCCGGATTCTCGCCGACGGCGGCCGGCCGGAGGTGAGCGGAGACCATGGACTGGCACTGGTGCATGTGCAGGATGCCGCGGCCCGGCTCATCGGTCTGCCGCCCGGGCACACCTGGGACTCGACCATGCCGGCGCTACGGATCGACGTGCCACGCCTCGCTGAATGGTTGACGGATCTGGCAAACATCTACCGCTCCGGGGAGTTCCCGGCGCTGCCCGACCGGCACGCCGTGCGGATGTTCAACACGTACCGATCGCACTGCTTCCCCGCTGACATGCCGCTACCGTTGACCGGCCGCAGCGACAACCGGGGGAGCCTGACGGAGGTCGTCAGGGCCCGAGGTGGTGGTGGGCAGACCTTTGTGTCGACGACCCGGCCCGGAGTCAGTCGCGGGAACCACTTCCACCTGGCGAAGGTCGAACGCTTCGCGGTTGTTCGCGGCACCGCCGAGATCCGGCTGCGCCGGGTCGGGTGCCGAGATGTCGTCAGCTTCCCGGTCAGCGGAGAGTTCCCGGTGGTGGTGGACATGCCGACCATATGGGTCCACGAGATCGTCAACACCGGTGACGATGATCTGCTCACGCTGTTCTGGACCAACGAGTTGTTCGACCCGGCGCGCCCGGACACCTACCCGGAGTCGGTGTGCAAGCCGCCGGCACAGACGAGGGGGGCGTGGGGATGACCCGGGTCATGACCGTGGTGGGCACCCGCCCCGAGATCATCCGTCTTTCCCGCGTGATCGACCGGCTCGACCGCACGGTCGATCACGTTCTGGTCCACACCGGGCAGAACTGGGACCGGGCGCTGTCCGAGGTCTTCTTCGCCGAGTTGCGGCTGCGCCAACCCGATCGGTTCCTGCGGGTCGACACGTCCTCCCTGGCCAGGGTCTTCGCCGGGGTGCTCACGGGTGTCGAGCAGGCGATAGATGAGTTGCGGCCGGACGCGTTACTCGTCCTCGGTGACACCAACAGTTGCATCGCCGCGCTGATGGCACGGCGGATGCAGGTGCCCGTTTACCACATGGAGGCCGGTAACCGCTGCTTCGATCTGAACGTTCCCGAGGAGACCAACCGTCGCCTGGTCGATCACGTCGCCGACTTCAACTTGGTCTACACCGAACACGCCCGGCGTAATCTCCTTGCCGAAGGACTGCATCCGCGCCGCATCCTGCTCACGGGCTCGCCCATGCGTGAGGTGCTCGATCACTGTGCCGAGGACATCCAGCGTTCACGCATCCTGGACCAGCTCGACCTGGCGCCGGATGGGTACTTCGTGGTCAGCGCGCATCGGGAGGAAAATGTCGACCATCCGGCGCGACTGACGAGGTTGCTCGACTGCCTGCGTGCGGTCCGAGACGAGTGGCGACTACCAGTGCTGGTCTCCACCCATCCGCGGACCCGCAAGCGGCTGGAGGCGCTCGCGGCGGACCCGACTGGCCTGGACGGGATCGAGTTCCACGAACCCTTCGGTCTCCTCGACTACGTGCAGTTGCAACGGAACGCCCGCTGCACCTTGTCGGACAGCGGCACGATCAGCGAAGAGAGCGCCATCCTCGGCTTCGCGGCCGTCACACTGCGCGAGTCGATCGAGCGCCCGGAGGCGTTGGACGCCGGCGGGATGATCATGACTGGCCTGGAGCCGTGGGGTGTGATCGAGGCAATCGGGGCGACGCTCGACCAGGTCTCCGCAGATGGGGTGCCCTGCCCGGCCGACTACCGGATTCCAGACACCTCACGCCGGGTGGTCGACTTCATCCTGTCCACGGTCCGGCGGCACCACGACTGGGCGGGAATTCGGCGTCGGAAGTGAGGTGACGATGGAACTGCGGATGCCCAATTCATTACGCAACCGCTGGACCCGGGCGCTGGCACTGGTTGCCGTTCTGTCCCTGCTGGTGATCGCCGGCGCCGGTGTCGGCGGTTGGCTCTACCTTCGGTCGTTCGATTCCGAGATCCGGCGCGTCGACGCCTTCGAGCGCATCCCCGCCGAGCAGCGACCGGCGCCGGATGAGGCTGTCAACTTCCTCGTGATCGGCACGGACCAGGCCGAACAGCCTGGTGCGGCGCAACGTAGCGACAGCATTCTTCTCGTGCACGTCCCGCCGAGCCAGGACCGGGCGTACGTCATCTCCATCCCCCGTGACACGTGGGTCGACGTCCCCACGGCCAGCGCGGGGGACCAACCCAGGAGCGCCAAGATCAACGCCGCCTACGCCTGGGGTGGCGCACCGCTGCTCGTACGAACCGTCGAGGGATTCACCGGTGTCCGGATCGACCACGTCGCAGTTGTGGACTTCGCCGGGTTCGCCGAGATCATCGACGGGCTCGGCGGGATCGAGGTCGTCGTCGACGCGCCGTTCACGTCCATCGCCGCGGGCGGTACCGTCCTTCCTCCAGGTACGCACCGGATGAACGGCGCGGTCGCCCTCGAGTACGCCCGTGAGCGCCATCAGTTCGCCGACGGCGATTTCAGTCGGATCCGTCACCAACAGGCGATCTTCACCGCCGTGCTACAGGAGGTGACCCGCGTGGGCATCCTGGTCGAACCGGTTCGTCTCAACACCTTTGTGCGAGGACTCGCAGGCGCCGTGCAGATCGACGCGGAGCTGGCCGTCGGGGACACCGCCTGGCGTCTCCGCAGGATCAGGGCCGACCGGGTGACGACGCTGACCAGTCCCACCGACGGAGTGGGGATGATCGGTGACCAGAGCGTCGTACTACCGGACCGGCCTGCCGCCGCCGAGCTGTACCAGGCGGTCAAGAACGACGAGTTGGACCACTGGTTGATGGAGAATCCGCAGTAGTCACCGCACCAGCCGCTGCTGCGGTTCGTGGCCCGGCCGCTGCCCACGCGGAAGGTCAGACGCGTAGGCCATCGAAGAATTCGCCGAGGGCGACGGCGTGGACGCGGTAGTCGAGAGATTTCAGCGCCCGCTCCCGCGCCGACACCCGAAGCTGTGCCCGGTCCCAATCGCTGAGCCGCGCCGCAGCGCGGAGGGTCTGCGTCACGCTTTCCACGGAGTGATCGGGACAGACCAGCCCCTCTACCCCGTGGTGGAGATACTCAGCCATGTCGCCGGTGAGATTCGCGATCACCGGTACCCCATTGGCGAGACTTTCGCAGAACTTCGTGGAGAATCCCGCGTTGGCGGCCCGCTCCGGCCGGCGCAGCAGCACCGTGAAGTCGGCCTGCTGTACCGCGAACGGAACCTCGTGCTGTGCCAGCCGTCCCAGTGCGCGCACGTTGTCGGGCAGCGCCCCACCGATCAGCGCACGCACCTCTTCGGGGGACGGGCCGAGGATGCGCAGCTCGACCGGTGCCTGTGCGCAGTGGGCCCGCTGCGCGGCGAGCACCACGTGGGAGAGCAGGTCCTTGTTGTTCCGGCCGGGATTCCCCGCGTAGGCGAGGACGAGTGCGTTGCCGCGTCGACCCTTCGGGGCGAGGAGAGGGAGATTCGCGACGTCCACCGTCGACGGTGCCCGCACCACCGCCCGGACACGCGCCTCGTAGTACTCGGTGAGCAGGGCGCTGATGGCGATGATGCCGTCGCAGCGCGGGTAGTGATACCGCAGCGCCAGTTTCATGCTCGCGTTCAACGGACCGAACCTGCCGCCCCGGACGTGACGTCCGTTGTACCAGTCCACCACGTCGGCCACCAGCGGCACCCGGTGCCGGGTGCACCAGCGGATGAGTTGGTGGGCGTACTGCGCTTGCCCGCCGTGCAGGAGCACGTGCGACGGTTTCGTCGGCTGCTCCTCCAGCCAACGCACCGTGCGTCGGCCCCACGTGACGAAGGCCCGCACCGAGACGCGGAGCAGGCCGGCACCGGCCGCTGGTGCCTCGCCGAGGCCCACGTGGGACACGGTGCCCGGCCCGTCGAAGCCGGGCACCGGCGTCGGTACGCGTGGCTGCGAATCGCCACTGGCCACCACCACCTGCTGACCGGCGGACGCCAACGAACCGACGAGGCCGAAGACCCGGCGGGAACTCGCGTCGCCCCAGGGAAACAGGAACGGGCCGACGCAGGCGATCCACTCTCCTGAGCGTTTCACGACCGTCCCCTCGTCCCGGTCGGTGTGGGGCTCGACCGCGCGGCCCGTCGGAGTACCTCGGCGAACCGTTCCGCCACCCGTTCCCGGCGGTGATGACGCTCGGCGTGCGCCCGACCGTTGCGTCCGTACTCGTGCCAGGAGGACGAGTCGAGACACAGCTTCCACAACTGCTCGGTCACCACCTCCGGCTCCGGTGTCCCGACCACGATCCCGGCGCCGGCCGCCTGGATGTACGCCATCGAGGCGAGTTCGTGCGGTCCGTGCCCGAAGATGGGTCGGCCGGCGGCGAGGTACTGGGGGATCTTGGTGGACACCGAATGGCGCGTGTAGCGTCGGGTGTCCTCGGCGAAGCTCTCGACGTGCACCAGAATGTCCGCTGCCGCGAGCACGGCGGGCACCTCGTGACTGGCCAGTGACCGCCCGAAGTGCACGCCGGGATACCCGGCGAACTCGCGACCGTAGCGCTCGGCGTCCTCGGTCGGACAGTGCACGGTGAGCCGGACCGGAGTGGCCGCGGTGCTGATCGATGCCGCACTGGCCGCGATGCTGAGCAGCGACCGCCAGCGACCCAGATGCAGCGCTCCGACATAGACGAGGCTCGTCGGTCGGTCGGGTTCCGGCGTCACCGGCGGCTGCGGGGTGGAGAAGAACTCCGCGTCCACCGAGTTCGTGAAGATGTCGAACGGAATACCGTACCGGCGCTGGTACTCCTCGGCCATCGGCTCGCTGATCGCCATGCCGGAGGGGGCGAGCCCGATGAGGTCGCGGACCGCGGCGCGCATCCGTGCCGCCGCGACGCCTCCCAACTCGCGGCGGCCGTACAGGGTCGCCGGCCAGTCGTCGGTGAAGTGCGGGACCATCGGCACCCCGCAGAGCCGGGCGGCGCGGGCGGCCAACCGGGTCAGTCGGACACTGCCGAGCATCGAGTAGACCACGTCGGGCCGGTACTGCCGCACCCAGCGTTCGACCCGCGGTGGAAGGTTCAGCGGGCTGAGGTCGCCAAGCGCAACGAGATGCGAGTACCAGGTCGCGACCGTGGTCCGGTGGTCGGCGACGTCGCGGACTGCGGTGAGCGCCGGCATGCTCTGCACCGGGCCGGTGCCGTTCCAGCCAAGCATCCGCAGCGCGAGATACTGCGGACGCGGGTAGTGCTCACGGGGCGGAAAGTGCAGGAAGTCCTCACATACCTCCGTCGACGGCTCGGTGCCGGAGGTGTAGATCTGCGCCAGCCGGTCTTTCGGCCATCCGTGGAACAGGTTGGACAAGGTGATCGTCGTGCCGGTGGAGCGGTCGAACGGCATGTGCCCGACGACCAGTACCTTGGGAAACCTGTCCAGTTGTGACGAGTCGTCACGAGGCTGCGTCAACACAGATCACCTTTCGAGTGTTCGGGCAGTGCCCGGGACGCCAGCGCGCGGCGGTAGCCGTGTATCGCCGCCGGGACGACCGTCAGCAGGTAGCAGGCCGCGCCGACGTACGGCACGGCGGAAATGCCAAGCCACTTCGCGCCGTACCACTTGCCGACGAGCGACAGGCCGAGGTAGGCGGCGTAGCCGATCAGTTGCGGGCGGACGACCCCGGCGGCGTTCTGCACCATGAACATCGGCGAGGTGGCTGCCACGATCAGCCACCACAGGGCCAGGCCCGGCAACAGCCACCGATCGCCCACCAGCGGCACCGACAGCCACGTGGCGAACAGCCACTCACCCCACAGGACCAGAGCGGCGGCGGGCAGCAGCACGATGACCGTGGACACCACGGTCATCCGCCGCGAAGTCCGGCGGACCCAGCTCAACCGGCCGGCGGCGAGCGCCTCGCCGTGTGCCGGCCAGAACGGCTGATTCACCAGCATCACGATCACGCCGAGTTGGATGAACAGCCGGGCCGGGACCGCGTACGCGGTGACCTCGGCGAGACCTTGCGCGTGCGCGATGATCAGGCTGTCCGCGTTGTCGGCGACGGTCATCAGGATCGTGACGACGCCGAACAATCCGCTGATCTTCAGCAGTTGTCGGCCGATGGTCGGGTCCAGGGCCTGCCGTGTCGGGGCGAGCTCGGGCAGCTTGCGGCTGAAGGTCCAGCCGGTGCTCACGACGTTGACCAGCACCGGGCCGGTGACGGCGGCGGCGACGACCACGACAGCGGGGCTGTCGATGTGCACCGCTCCGAGGGCCAGCGGCAGCGACGATGCCGCTCCGGCAGCCTGCCACAGGTTGCTTGTTGCTCCCAGCCGGTAGGCGAACTGGATCCGGTTGACCAGTGACAGGGGCATGTTCAGCAGGAAGGCGGTCAGACAGGTCAGGGTCAACGCCCGGGCGTCGGCGGCTGCGATCGATGTCGGCGCGTTGAAGACGGTTCGCCAGGGAATCAGTCCCGACGTGAGCCACAGCACGGCGCAGCCGCTCAGGGCGATGCCCGTCACCATCGCGTACGCGCTGGTGATGTAGCGGCGGGCCAGCCGGCTGTCACCACTGGCGCAACACGGCGCCAGCCGGGTGAGCAGGCCGTTACCGAGCCCCAGGTCGGCGAAGGCAGCCATGCCGGTCAGCGCGATCACGGCCATCCACAGCCCGTACAGATCAGGGCCGAGATACGACAGCGTCACCGGGATCAACGCCAGCGGCACGATGGCGCTGACCACGCGTCCGATCACGGCGGTGGCTATCCATGAAGCGAACGCCGGAGCCTGTGGTCGGCCGGTCGAAGGCCCGGGGGTATTCGAGTGCCCTGAGGTGTCCGGGGCGAGGGACACGCCGACCGCATCGGCGGCTGGAGTGGCCGGCGGCCCGCCAGGCGCGAGGTCGGGCCTAGCCAAGGCGGTCACCCGACAGCGGGGCAAGGCGCAGGGCAGGGCAGGGTGCCACGCCTCCGAAACGTGGCGCTCCCGGCGTTACCCCGATAACTCCCATATCGGATAAAGCGTACTATTAGTCACGCAAGGGATGCGGTCGATACGGATCCGTGGTCGGGAAGGCTCGACCCATCGATCCCGCCCGTCGCAGTGGCGCCAGTCTCGGCTGTCCTCGACCGCGCCGGTCGTCCGACCGGTCGTTGCGCGCCGCCGATCAGGCCGCGCGGAGCCAGAGGGCGCCCAGCGGCGGCACGCGCAACGCCACCGAGGCCGGTTGGCCGTGCCAGGGCACGTTCTCGGCGTGCACGGTGCCGAGGTTGCCGACCCCGGAGCCGCCGTAGTGGTGGGCGTCGGTGTTGAGCACCTCCGCCCAGGCACCGGCGGCCGGCAACCCGATCCGGTAGTCCTCAAGCGGCAGCGCCGAGAAGTTGGCTACGCAGACGAGTGTCGCCCCGTCGGGCGCGATCCGGACGAACGAGATGGTGTTGTTGGCGACGTCGTCACCGGCGAGCCAGCGGAAACCGGCGGGGGAGGTGTCCTGCGCCCACAGCGCCGGGGTGTCCCGGTATACCCGGTTCAGATCGCCCACCAGGCGTTGCACGCCGGCCCGCGCCGGATCGTGCAGCAGGTACCAGTCGAGGCCGCGCTCCTCGCTCCACTCCCGGTCGTCGGCCAGCTCACACCCCATGAACAACAACTGCTTGCCCGGGTGCGCCCACATGTACGCCAGCAGCGCGCGGACGTTCGCCAGTCGCTGCCAGGTGTCGCCGGGCATCTTGCTCGCCAGCGAGCCCTTGCCGTGCACCACCTCGTCGTGGCTGATCGGCAGCGTGTAGTTCTCGCTCCAGGCGTACGCCAGGGAGAAGGTGAGCTGATGGTGGTGGTGCTGCCGGTAGATCGGGTCCTTCGAGGTGTAGAGCAGGGTGTCGTGCATCCAGCCCATGTTCCACTTGAACCCGAAGCCGAGCCCGCCGTCGCTGGTCGCCCGGGTCACCCCCGGCCAGGCGGTGGACTCCTCGGCGATCATCAGCACCCCGGCGTGGTGCTTGTAGACCGTCGCGGTGACCTCCTGCATGAACGCGATGGCTTCCAGGTTCTCCCGGCCGCCGTGCACGTTCGGCGCCCACTGCCCGTCCTGCCGGGAGTAGTCCAGGTAGAGCATCGAGGCGACCGCGTCCACCCGCAGCCCGTCGACGTGGAACTCGTCCAGCCAGTAGAGCGCGTTGGCGACCAGGAAGTTGCGCACCTCCCGGCGGCCGAAGTCGAAGACGTAGGTGCCCCAGTCGGGGTGCTCACCCCGGCGCGGGTCGGGATGCTCGTAGAGGGGGGTGCCGTCGAAACGGGCCAGGGCCCACTCGTCCTTCGGGAAGTGCGCCGGCACCCAGTCCAGGATCACCCCGATCCCGGCGGCGTGCAGCCGGTCCACCAGGTACCGGAAGTCGTCGGGGTCGCCGAACCGGGCGGTCGGCGCGAAGTAGCCGGTCACCTGGTAGCCCCACGAGCCGCCGAACGGGTGCTCCATCACCGGCAGGAACTCCACGTGGGTGAAGCCCAGCCCCACCACGTACGCGGTCAACTGCTCGGCCAGCTCCCGGTAACCCAGGCCCGGCCGCCACGACCCGAGGTGTACCTCGTACACGCTCATCGGCTCCTGGTGCGGCTGCCGCCGCGACCGCCGGCCCAGCCACGCCGCGTCGGACCACTCGAACGTCGACCGGTGCACCACCGACGCGGTGGCCGGCGGCACCTCCGCGTACGCCGCGAGGGGGTCGGCCTTGTCCCGCCAGCACCCGTCGGCGCCCAGCACGCGGTACTTGTACCGGCTGCCGGCGCTGGCACCGGGCACGAAGATCTCCCACACGCCGGTGGAGCCGAGCGAGCGCATCGGCCAGCCGTCGTCGGGTGCCCAGCCGGTGAGGTCGCCGACCAGCCGTACGCCCCGGGCGTTCGGCGCCCACACCGCGAACGCCACCCCGTCGTCGAGAACCCGGGCGCCGAGCGCCTCCCACAGCCGCTCGTGCCGGCCCTCACCGATCAGGTGCAGGTCCAGCTCGCCGAGGACCGGCGGGAAACGGTACGGATCGTCGTGGCGTACCCCGTCGACGTCGAGCCGGTAGTCGAGCACCTCGCCGGGCACGGTGGCCTCGAAGACCCCGACGTCGTGCACCCGCTTCATCGGGTGCCGCTCCTCACCGACCAGCACGCTCACGTCGTCCGCGCCCCGGCGCAGGGTACGGATCACCGTATACCCGTCGGCCGGGTGCGCGCCGAGCACGGCGTGCGGGTCGTGGATCTCCCCGGAGATCAGCTGGTCCATCGGGTGTCGTCCTTCTGGGCGGGAACGGTCGGTGCGGCGCCGCCCGACAGGTCGGTGGGCACGTCCTGAACGGTCAGGGAGAGCGGCTCGGTGCCGCCCTGACCCGGCGATCCGGCGGCCGGACCGCCCGCGGCCGGGCCGGTCGAGGGCGACGCCGCGACGACCGGACGCAGGGTGAGCACGTGCGCGGGTTGCAGGTACGGGTCGAGCCGGACCGCGTTGCGCTGCCCCCAGTCGTAGCGGGCACCGGTCAGCTCGTCGTGCACGGTGAACCGGTCGTGCCAGTCCAGGCCCAGCGCCGGCATGTCCAGGGTGGTGTTGCCCCACTGCACCGTGTGCGAGTCGAACGAGCAGACCACCAGCACCGTGTTGCCGGTCTCCGGATCGTGCTTCGACCAGCACAGCAGGGCCGGGTTGTCGATGTCGTGGAAGACCAGGTCGCGCAGCCGGCGCAGGGCCGGGTTCTCCCGGCGCACCCGGTTGAGGGTGGTGATGAACGGCGCCAACGACCGGCCCCGCGCCTCGGCACCGGCCCAGTCGCGGGGCCGCAGCTCGTACTTCTCGTTGTCGAGGTACTCCTCCGCGCCGGGACGCGCCACGTGCTCGAACAGCTCGTAGCCGGCGTACATGCCCCACGAGGGGGAGAGCAGCGCGGCCAGCACCGCCCGGATCTTGAACATCGGCGGCCCGCCGTGCTGCAACGAGGCGTGCAGGATGTCCGGCGTGTTGGGCCAGAAGTTCGGTCGCATGTAGTCGGCCGCCGCCACCAGCTCCGTGCAGTACTCGCGCATCTCGGCCGCGGAGGTCCGCCAGGTGAAGTACGTGTACGACTGGGTGAAGCCGACCTTGGCCAGCCCGTGCATCATCGCCGGCCGGGTGAACGCCTCGGCGAGGAAGAGCACGTCCGGGTCGACCCGCTTGACCTCCCAGATCAGCCAGTGCCAGAAGTCGACCGGCTTGGTGTGCGGGTTGTCCACCCGGAAGATCTTCACGCCCTCGCCGACCCAGTGCCGCACCACCCGCAGCACCTCGGCGCGGATGCCCTCCGGGTCGTTGTCGAAGTTCAGCGGGTAGATGTCCTGGTACTTCTTCGGCGGGTTCTCCGCGTACGCGATGCTGCCGTCGGCCCGGGTGGTGAACCACTCCGGATGCTCGGTCACCCACGGGTGATCCGGCGCGCACTGCAACGCCAGGTCCATCGCCACCTCCAGGCCGTGTTCCGCGGCGGCGGCGACGAAGTCCCGGAAGTCCTCCGGCGTACCCAGGTCGGGATGGATGGCGTCGTGCCCGCCCTCGCTCGCGCCGATCGCCCACGGCGAGCCCACGTCGTCCGGGCCGGCGAGCAGACTGTTGTTCGGGCCCTTGCGGTTGACCCGGCCGATCGGGTGGATCGGCGGCAGGTAGAGCACGTCGAAGCCCATCGCCGCCACGCCCGGCAGCCGCCCGGTGGCGGTGGCGAAGGTGCCGGAGCGGGCCGGCGCGTCGACGGTCGCCGGCATCGCCCCCTCGGAGCGGGGAAAGAACTCGTACCAGGCGGAGAAGAGGGCCCGCTCGCGGTCCACCCACAGGCGGTGCTCCTCGCCGGTGGTGACCAGCTCCCGCACCGGGTGCGCCCAGAGCAGGTCGGCCAGCTCCAACGCCGGACCCACCCGCTTCGGCAGCGGCCGGGCGGTGTCGGCCAGCGCCTTCGCGGCCGTCTTGATGCGGGTTCGCTCGGCCTTCGGCACCAACTTCGTGGCGGCGCTCAACACGCGTACGCCCTCGGCCAGGTCGTTGGCCAGCTCGGCCGGCCCCTGGCCGGCGGCGACCTTCTTGGTGACCGCGTTTTGCCAGGTCAGATAGGGATCGCTGAACGCCTCCACGGTGAACTTCCACTCGCCCACCGCGTCCGGCACGACGGTGGCGTGCCACCGGTCCTGGCCGGGTTCACCCGGACGCATCCGGGTGAACGGGCGGGCCGCCCCGTCCGGGCCGAGCCACACCACGTTGCAGCCGAGCGCGTCGTGCCCCTCGCGGTAGGCGCGCGCCGACACCGGCACCACCTCGCCGACCACCGCACGGGCCGGGTAGCGACCGCAGGAGACGACGGGGGAGACGTCTTCGATCGGGAACCGTCCACTCACCGCCCCAACCTACTGCCCGAGATCCCCTCGCGCTCGGCCGACCGCGCTCGGGACCGCAAGCCGGTGCGCGCAACTTCGGGGATGTTGCTGCCTCCGTCGCGCGTGAGGCAGCAACATCCCCGAAGTTGTTCCGCTCTCGCCATCGGCGACCAGGCCCTCCACCTCGCGGCGATCTCCGCGCGGCCAGGCACGCCAGGTGGTGCCCGGCGGGCCGCCGGGGCGATGAGCGACGCCTGGACTTGTCAGGCCGCGTGGTGGCCCGCGCCGACCGAGCGGTACACCTCCAGGGTCTGCCGGGCGACGGCGTCCCAGGAGAAGTGTTCGACGGCGCGGCGGCGGCCGGCCAGGCCCAAGCGCGCCGTGCGCTGCGGGTCGGCCAGCAACTCGTTGAGCCGGTCGGCCAGGTCGGCCACGAAGCGGTCCGGATCCAGGGGAGTGCCGGAGCCGTCGGTGGCCTGATCGATCGGGACCAGCAGGCCCGTCTCGCCGTCGGACACCACCTCGGGAATGCCGCCGGTCGCGGTCGCCACCACCGCCGTCTCGCAGGCCATGGCCTCCAGGTTGACGATGCCCATCGGCTCGTACACGGACGGGCAGGCGAACACCGTCGCGTGGGTGAGCACCTGGATCACCTCGGGCTTGGGCAGCATCTCGGCCACCCAGACCACCCCGGAGCGCTTGGCCCGCAACTCGGCGACCAACTCCTGGACCTCGGTGGCGATCTCCGCCGTGTCCGGCGCGCCGGCGAGCAGCACGAGCTGGGTGTCCGCCGGCAGCTCCCGGGCGGCGCGAAGCAGGTAGGGCAGCCCCTTCTGCCGGGTGATCCGCCCGACGTAGACCACGCTGGGCAGGGCCGGGTCGATGCCGAGTCGCGCCAACACGTCGGTGCCCGGATCCGGGGCGTACTGCGCGGTGTCGATGCCGTTGTAGATCACGTGCACCCGGTCCGGATCCACCGACGGGTACGCGGCCAACACGTCCCGACGCATCCCCGCGCTGACCGCCACGATCGCGTCGGCCGACTCGTACGCCGTGCGCTCACACCACGACGAGAGCGCGTAGCCGCCGCCGAGCTGCTCGGCCTTCCACGGTCGCAGCGGCTCCAGGCTGTGCGCGGTCGCCACGTGCGGCACCCCGTACAGCAACTTCGCGGTGTGCCCGGCCAGGTTCGCGTACCAGGTGTGACTGTGCACCACGTCGGTGCCGGCACACCCGGCGGCCATCTCCAGGTCCACCCCCATGGTGCGCAGCGCGGCGTTCGCGCCGGTCAGGGCCGCCGGCTCGGCGTACGCCCGAACCCCCGGCTCGGTACGCGGCGCGCCGAAGCAGTGCACCCGCACGTCGGTGATCCGGCGCAGCTCCCGGGCCAGGTACTCGACGTGCACCCCGGCGCCGCCGTAGACCTCCGGCGGGTACTCCCGGGTGAGCAGGTCCACGCGCAGCCGTGCGGAGTCGGTCATGTCCGGCACCCTAGTGCACGATCCAACGCCGCACTCGGTCGCAGAACTGTCCCCGTACGAGTGGTGAACCGGCAGCGGTATGGATAGCGTCTGTTCATGGCTGCCAAGGTGCTCGCGATCGTCCTGGCCGGCGGAGAGGGCAAGCGCCTGATGCCGTTGACCACGGACCGGGCCAAGCCGGCCGTCCCGTTCGGCGGGATGTACCGCATGGTCGACTTCGTCCTCTCCAACCTGGCCAACGCCGGCTATCTGAAGATCGTCGTGTTGACCCAGTACAAATCCCACTCCCTCGACCGACACATCACCAAGACGTGGCGGATGTCGACGCTGCTCGGCAACTACGTCACCCCGGTGCCCGCGCAGCAGCGCCGTGGCCCCTGGTGGTTCGCCGGCTCAGCCGACGCGATCTACCAGAGCTTCAACCTGATCTACGACGAGCAGCCCGACTACGTGATCGTCTTCGGTGCCGACCACATCTACCGGATGGACCCCCGGCAGATGGTGAAGGACCACATCGCCTCCGGTGCCGGAGTCACCGTCGCCGGCATCCGGCAGCCGCTGTCGATGGCCGACCAGTTCGGCGTCATCGAGGTCGGCGAGGACGGCCGGCGGATCCGGGCCTTCCGGGAGAAGCCCACCGACGCCGTCGGCCTGCCCGACGCGTCCGACCAGATCTACGCCTCGATGGGCAACTACGTCTTCACCACCCGGGCGCTCATCGACGCGGTCGAACGCGATGCCGACGACAAGACCAGCAAGCACGACATGGGCGGCAGCATCATCCCGATGCTCGTCGAGCGCGGCGAGGCAAACGTCTACGACTTCCGCGACAACGAGGTCCCCGGCAGCACCGACCGGGACCGAGGCTACTGGCGCGACGTCGGAACCCTCGACTCGTTCTACGACGCCCACATGGACCTGATCAACGTCCACCCGGTGTTCAACCTCTACAACTTCGATTGGCCGATCTACACCGAGCAGCCGCCGTTCCCGCCGGCCAAGTTCGTGCACCAGTGGGGGGAGCGGGTCGGCCGGGCGGTCGCCTCGATGGTCTCGCCCGGCGCAGTGATCTCCGGCTCGCTGGTGGAGAACTCGGTCGTCTCGCCGAAGGCGAAGGTTCACTCCTGGGCCCACGTGGACGGCTCGGTACTCCTGGAAGGTGTAGAGATCGGCCGGCACGCGGTGGTCCGCCGGGCCATCCTCGACAAGAACGTCTACGTGCCCGAGGGTGCCGAGATCGGTGTGGACCTGGAACGGGACCGGCAGCGCTACACGGTCTCCGACAACGGCATCGTGGTCATCGGCAAAGGACAGAAGGTGGAACCGTGAGCGCGAGGAGTGAGCTTGCGAGCCCCGCAGTCGCGAACGAAAGGCAGGCTCCGGTGAGCGCGAGGAGTGAGCTTGCGAGCCCCGCAGTCGCGAACGAAAGGCAGGCTCCGTGAGCAGTCATCCCCGTGCCGGCCAGCCCGCCGAGCCCGCCGACCTGGTCGACGTACCACGGCTGGTGACCGCCTACTACGCCGAGCATCCCGACCCGGCCGACCCGGCGCAGCAGGTCTCCTTCGGCACCTCCGGGCACCGCGGGTCGAGCCTGCGTAACGCCTTCAACTCCGACCACATCCTCGCCGTCACCCAGGCGCTCTGCGACTACCGACGGGAGCACGGCGTCGACGGCCCACTCTTTCTCGGCCGCGACACCCACGCGCTGTCCACCCCGGCCACCGTCGATGCCCTGGAGGTGCTCGCCGCCAACGGGATCACCGTGCTGCTGGACAGCCGGGACGGCTACACCCCCACCCCGGCGGTGTCGCATGCCATCCTCACCCACAACCGGGGACGCACCGCCGGCCTCGCCGACGGCATCGTGATCACCCCGTCGCACAATCCACCCGGCGACGGCGGATTCAAGTACAACCCCACCCACGGCGGCCCCGCCGACTCCGACGTCACGAAGTGGATCCAGGACCGCGCGAACGCGATCCTCGCCGCCGGGCTCAAGGAGGTGCGCCGGATCCCGTACGCGCGGGCCCGCGCCGCCGACACCACCGACACGTACGACTTTCTGGGTGCGTACGTCGACGACCTGCCGGCGGTGCTCGATCTCGACGCGATCCGCGCCGCCGGGGTCCGCATCGGCGCCGATCCGCTCGGCGGTGCCAGCGTCGACTACTGGGGTGAGATCGCCGACCGGCACCGGCTCGACCTGACCGTGGTCAACCCGAGCGTCGACCCGACCTGGCGGTTCATGACCCTCGACGGCGACGGCAAGATCCGGATGGACTGCTCGTCGCCGAACGCGATGGCCTCGCTGATCGCCATGCGCGCCGACTATCAGGTGGCCACCGGCAACGACGCCGACGCCGACCGGCACGGCATCGTCACCCCCGACGCCGGGCTGATGAACCCCAACCACTACCTCGCGGTCGCCATCGCCCACCTGTTCCGTACCCGGGACCAGTGGGTGCCCGACGCGGCGGTCGGCAAGACCCTGGTCTCCTCATCGATGATCGACCGGGTCGCCGCCGACCTCGGCCGCCCGCTGCTGGAGGTGCCGGTCGGCTTCAAGTGGTTCGTGCCCGGCCTGCTCGACGGCGCGGTCGGCTTCGGCGGCGAGGAGAGTGCCGGCGCGTCCTTCCTGCGCCGTGACGGCGGCACCTGGACCACCGACAAGGACGGCATCCTGCTCTGCCTGCTCGCCGCCGAGATCATCGGGGCGACCGGGCGCACGCCCAGCGAGCACTGGGCCGAGCTGGCCGACCGGTTCGGCGCACCCGCGTACGCCCGCATCGACGCACCCGCCACCCGGGAGCAGAAGGCCGTGCTCGGCAAGCTCTCCCCGGAGCAGGTCAAGGCGACCGAGCTGGCCGGCGAGTCGATCACCGCGACGCTGACCACGGCCCCCGGCAACGGTGCCCCGATCGGCGGCCTCAAGGTGACCACCGAGTCGGGCTGGTTCGCCGCCCGCCCGTCCGGCACCGAGGACGTCTACAAGATCTACGCCGAGTCCTTCCAGGGCCCCGACCACCTGACCCGCATCCAACAGGAAGCCCAGGAACTCGTCACCGACGTGCTCGGCAGCGCCTGAAGTGGTCGCGGAGACGCGGGCGGGCGACCGGCCCAAGCGCCGGATCAACGCGGAGGGGGCAGTTCGCGGCGGCCGAGTTGACGGCGCAGATTCTCGGGGAGCAGTTCGCGGAGCTGCTCCGGCAGCAGCGGAAGGTCCAGCAGGCTCAGCTTGAGCTGGCTGCGTTCCTGGTAGCGGCGCGGGTCGAGGCGGATTACCAGGCCCGCGTCGGTGCGGTAGCCGATGTCCACCGCACCGGAGGTCGAGCCGTCCCGGATGACCCGGCCGTCGACCTCGATCGCGACCGGCGCGGACCCGGGACGCAGCTCAAGCCGGACCCGTTCGTCGGAGGAGAGCACCACCGATCGGGAGATGCCGGACATCGGCGCGCTCGGGGTGACCACCACGGCGCGGGTCGCCGGGGAGACCAGCGGCCCGCCGGCGGCGTAACTGTAGGCGGTCGACCCGCCGGGGGTGCTCACCACCAGCGCGTCACAGCGGTAGTAGCCGTACTGCTGGCCGTCCACCGCCAGGGTGGCGGTGACGAAACCCTGCCCGGGGCGGCGGATCAGCGCGATGTCGTTGAACGCCACCACGTCGTCGCCGCACACGTCGCAGGCCAGGCAGCTGTGCGACTCGACGGTGTACTCGCCGGCCAGCAGCCGATCGAGCGCCGCCGGCAGCTCCGGCGGCTCCACCTCCACCAGAAACCCCAGCTTGCCCAGATGTACGCCGAGCACCGGCTTCGGATCCGGTACGGCCGCCCGCAGCGCGCCCAGCATGGTGCCGTCCCCGCCGATGCTGACCAGCATGTCCGCCCCGGCCGCGAGCTGGCCCTCCGGTACCGGGCGGACGGACTCGGGCACCCGCTGCCGGTCCTGCTCGCGTACCGTCAGGGCCACCTCGTGCCGCACGGCCCAGGCGGCGATGGTGTCCACCACCGGGGACACGTCCCGGGTGGGGTGCAACACCAGCCCGAGCCGGATGCGGTCCATACCGACAGCTCATCACAGTCCGGACGCCCCGCATGCCGGTACGCGGCAAGGCGCGCCGGCGGTGTCCCGACCGCCGACGCGCCCTGGACCGCCGCTACCGGCGCGGTCGGCCGGTCAGCTGGGTCAGCGAGCGGGCAACCAACTCGTCACGGGCCGCCGGAGCCAACCCCTCCAGCCCGAAGCCCAGGTAGACGGTGTCCCGGGTGATCACCGCCGCACCTTCCTCGAACGCCTGCTGACTGCGTGACCAGTCGTTGGCAGCCGGGGCGGAGCCCTCCGGCGGACCGGCCACCGTCCAGCCACCGAGGTCCGTCTCGAACGACGTCTCGGCGACGGTGGCCCCGTCGATCACGACCCGGGTGTCGTCGACGAACAGGCCGAGACCCTGGGTGGCCCAGTCGCTGGCATAGCTGATCGAGACCTCCACCTGCCGGCCCGCGTACCCGGACAGGTCGGCCACGAACTCCTTCCAGCCGTTGGAGGTGCCGGTCGCCGCGTGCCACTGGCCGGTGCTGCCGGTCGGTGAACAGTCCTCCCCCTGGTAGTGGGCGAGGAACGGGTGCAGTTGAGCCACCCAGCCGGAGGCGCAGCTGTCCCCGGTCTCCTGGGTGGTCAGGCCCCCGGCGTCCGGCAGCGTGGTCCAGTTGCCGGTGCCGACCTCACGCGCCTCGACGAACATGAAGTCCCAGTTCGTCTCGATGTCGAACGAGGTGTGGAAGCGCAGCTCGGCGCTGCTCGCTCCGGTCAGGTCCACCGTCCGGGTGAGCCGCTTGTACGACTCGTCGGACTGCCCGCTGAACAGGTACCACTCGCCGGTACGCGGGTCGAACGGCGCCCCGCCCGGACGCCCCCAGCCCACCGGAGCGGAGCTGGTGAACTGCGGGAACTGTGCCGGCGGCAGGAAACTCGACGTGGTCAGGAACGCCGCGGTGTGGTCCTGGTTGCCGGCCGAGCCGTCGGCGTTGAGCGTCCCGGCGAATCCGGCGAACGCCCCGTCGTCACCCCGGACCGGGTACGGCTGCCCGTCGGGCGAGGTGCCGCCGTCACTGACGTAGTTGTACGCCCCCAGCCAGTACTGCTGGAAGTCGTTCAGCAGTGGCAGGCAGGCCGGATCGTCCGCGTCGGTGCACTCCGGCGGGGCGCCCGGCAGGTAGCCGTACGAACCGTTGGCCGCCTGGGCGTAGAGCGCGTACTTGCCGCTGACCAGCAGCTTGCCGCCCTCGTTGAGGTAGTCCCGGACGGACAGCTCGGTGTCCACCGCCGCCTTCGCCACCGTGCCCGGCACCTGACCCGGCTCCCGCAGGATGATGTCGTCGCCGGTCTCCCAGACCACCGCGTCGTAGTGCGACAGCACCCCCAGATGGTGCGGGGCGGCACGCCCCATCACGTCGAAGTCGTACACGTCGCTGCTGCGCCCGGCCGCCTTCAGCGAGGCGGCGATCTCGTCGGCGTACTTCGCGGTGGTGGTGTCCTGGGCCGGGCTGAGACCGGTGACGTCCTCCACCGCCAGCACCAGCACGTCCCCACCGATGTCGTCGTGCACCCGGTAGGTGAAGCGCTCGCTGCTGACCTTGCCCCGGCCCGGTTTTCGCGCCGTGAACCAGACCCGCACCCGGTCGCCGGGTCGGGCGCCGGTGACCTTGCCGCGCAGTTCGGCGAAGTAGTCGTCGTGGGTGTCGCCGTAGCGTTCACCGCCGCGCCACTCGCGGACCCGGGTGGACTTCACCCGGCCCCCGTTGATCGACCAGTTCAGCTTGACGTTCTTCAGCGAGCGCCGGGTGATCGCGGCGACCTGCTGGGTCCGGCCGTACGACACGTCGAAGGCGTCCACCACGAAGTCCGGGGTGCTGCGGCCGACCACCGAGACCGGATCGTCCGGCTGGTGGGCCGACTTCGCCACCGACAGCGCGAACGGAATGTTCTTGGCCACCTCGGCGGCGATCAGCTTCTCGTCGTCGGGGAAGATGAAGCCGCTGACGCAGTCCTCCGGCAGCCACTGGTCGTCCGGGTCCGACTCGGCCGCCGCCTGGCAGGTGGACATCTCCGGGGTGAAGCCCAGCGTGCCGTAGCGCACCGTGGCGTGGCTGTCCGTGTCGCCGTTGGTGGTGTACAGCTCGGCGGAGATGTCCGGGTCGTAGCCGGGCACCGCCGGGTTGGCGTCGTCGCCGACCATCGCCTCGTAGATCACGTCGTCCGGGGTCGGCGTGGCCACCTGCCAACCGACGCCGTAGAGCAGCAACTGCGCGGCAGAGTGGTAGTTGACGAAGAACTCGAACCTGAGCCGCTTGAACAACGCGTCCAGCGCGTTCGTCTCCGGCTCCGAGTTGGGGTTCGGCCCCCGGTAGGTTTCGCTGGCCGGGTCCGGCGAGGAACCCTCGTTGTCGTAGCCCCACTTGTAGCTGAAGTTGCGGTTCAGGTCGACGCCGTCGATCCCGGTGATCTGACCGTCGCCGTTGTTGTCGCGCAGGTTCTTGCGCCACAGCCGGTTGCCGGGTGTGAAGGTGTGGTCGTAGCCGTCCGGGTTGAGCACCGGAATGAACCACAGCTCGGTGGTGTCCAGCAGTCGGGTGATCTCCCGGTCGGAGCCGTAGCCGGTCAGTACGTGGTGCATCAACCGGCGGGTCATCTCCGGCGTGATCCACTCCCGGGCGTGCTGGGTGCCGCCGTAGAGCACCGCCGGCCGCTTGCCGTCCTTGATCTTCTTCGCGTTCTTCGTCACCTTGATCGCGAGGATCGGCTTTCCCTGGGCCGACCGACCGATGCTCTGCACCTTGGTCAGCTTCGGATAACGGGCCGCCGTCGCGGTGATCTCGTCGCGGATACCGCCGGGCTCGCTGTACGACCGGAAGGCCCGCCAACCCGCCACGCTCTGCTCCCGCAGCACCTGCGAGGCGTCCTTGCCGCGTACCTTCTTGACCTTCAGGTCGACGCCCTTGCGGGCCAGCCGGTCGGCCTGCGCCGGGCTGAGCACCGTCTCGATCTCCGTCTTGCCGGAATGGTCGGGCGTCGAGCCGTGCCCGACGTCGACACCGGCCTCCCGCAACTGGTGCAGCTGCGCGGGATCGACCGTGCCGACATACACCTCAAGACCGTCGCGACCGCCCGGATCGGACGGTGGCCGTGCGCTCGCCGGTGCGGTCAGCACCAGCGCACCGACCAGAGTGAACACGCCGGCGATCGCCAGCCGTGTGCGCCTCATCCTGCCCCCTTCGTCAGAGCCTCAGGTGAGCCTCGTCGGTGCCCGTGATCCATGTCAATCCGTGAATCGGACTCGGATACCCATGGAATGAAATGTCGCTGGAGCGGGAATCCATGAAGACTTCTCGTTATGGGTGAATTGTTCGCTAGTGATGATGTGCGGTGTTAGCTTGATTTGTCGTTTCCGGCGCTGATTCGGTCCAGGGGAGGGTTCCGATGGGAAATGAGTCCAGCCAGGCTCTCGTCCGAGAGACGTCTGGTCCAGTACCCACGGGGCGGCGGGCGGCAGGGACGAGGCGCATCGCACTGGTGACCCACGGTCTCCACCGCAACGGTGGAGTGGGAACGGTGGTCAACTGGCTGTACGAGGGGCTCACCGCGACGGGGTGCTACACCGTGGACGTCCATGACCTGGCGACGTCCGCACGCGACACGTCGAGCCGACGGATCCTCGCTCCGCGGTCGTGGTCACGCGCGAGCCTGCTCACCCGCTCGGGTGCCGCACCCCACGAGCGGTACTGGGGCGCCAACGCCGTCGAACTGGAGTTCATGCGTTACCGGCCGCGGAGCGAGTTGGCCGCAGCCCTGTCGGAATACGACTGCATCCAGGTCGTATGCGGAACGCCCGCCTGGGCGGCGCCGGTGCTCGGTGCCGGCCCACCTGTCGTGGTGCAGATGGCTACGCTCGCTCGATGGGAACGGGAATCCCATCCACGCGCGCAGGGGTGGGGGTCAGCTGCCTGGCGGGCCGGGATGACGCGGCTCACCTCGCGGATCGAGCGATCCGTGCTGCGCTCGGCGGACGCGGTCCTGGTGGAGAACCAGGCCATCTTCGGCTGGCTCAAGACGCACGACCAGTCAGACGTCGTACTTGCGCCGCCCGGCATCGACACCGACCGCTTCACGCCGCCGTCTGGCGGCTGGCGTGCCGATGGCTACCTGCTTTCGGTCTGCCGCCTGGGAGACCCCCGGAAGGGGCTGGACCGGATGGTCCACGCCTACGCCGAGGCCCTGCGGACTCGCCCAAGCCTGCCGCAGCTCATCATGGCAGGAAAAGGCCGGCCGGAGCCGTCCGTGACTGCCCTGATCGGGCGACTCGGGCTTGACGGGCGGGTGGTGATTCGTCCCGACGTGCCGGCCGAGCAACTGGTGGAGCTGTATCAAGGCGCCTCCGTCTTTCTACAGACCTCATACGAGGAAGGGCTGGGCCTTTCCGCCGTGGAGGCGATGGCATGCGGACTTCCGGTCGTGCTCACCGCCACCCACGGCGCGCGGGAGTGCGTGGCCGAGGGGCGAACCGGCTGGCTGGTCCCGCTGGAACCGGCCGGCGAGGTCGGCCGGGCGATCGCGGCGCGTCTCCTCGACGTCCACGACGGCTGCGGTGAGAGCATGGCGGTGGCGGCCAGGATTCGTTGTGAGCAACTCTTCTCGCGGCAGGTGGCGCTGCGGCGCTTCACCGACACATACGACCGCCTGATGTCCGGGGCGGGTGATCGGTGACGTCGGTGACCGCGGTTAGCGACGCCGGCCGCCGTAGCACGACACCCACTCGGTCAGTCACCCGCCTCCGACGGGGCAGACGACGACAGATCCCCCGACTGACGTGGATTCTGCAACTCTTTCCGGTGAGCATGGTGGTGCTGGCCCCGTACGCCGTGCTGGTCATCCCAATGGCTGTGGCGCACGACAATCCGCAGATCGGCTTCATCGCCATGCTGCTGGCGCTGGCGCTGGCCGGCACGGTGGCGGTGGAGTTGGCCTTCCTCGGCAAAGCGGGTCGGCGTGGCGAATGGCAGCGTGCTCTGGTCCGGTCCAACAGCGGCCATCCGCAACTCTTCAGGATCGCCCGCCTGGTCGCGCTGGTCAGTATCACCGCAGACCTCCTCGGCGCCTGGGCCGGCCGGGGAACAATCTTCACCCAGGTCTCCGGTGAGATCGCGGCATCTCCGGCAGCAACCATAAGCGCGCTGTTCTCAGGATGGCGCTACCTCGCGGTCGCTCTCCTGCTGGCCAGCCTGCTTGCTGGCCAGGCCGGGCGGTTAGCCTTTTTCGGCTGGACGGCGTGCCTCGTCGGCACCCAGCTGGTGCTGGTCATGATGACCGCAATGACCTCGCCACTGATTAGCTACCTGTCCTTTGTCGTCGCGGTGGCAGCCATCTGCGGAGTACTCCGGACCCGTGCGGTGGTCGTTTTGATTCTGGCATTGTTTCTGGTCTGGCCCACAATTTACACTCTGCGCAATCAGGTCAGGAGCGACGGCGGGGTGGCGGTCCAGGCGGATGTCGATTCAGCCGACCGCCTTCGTTTCGATCTCCAGGTGGCCCGTGCGAGCGAATTCGATGGTCTGGTCAGCATGGATGGCCCCGGCCTGCTGGAGATCGTCCGCTACGGGGTTGTGCCCCGGGTGCTGGATCAAGATCGACCAGCCCTGTCCACCGGCGTACGGATCAACGAGTTCATCGGCGGCAGTTCCAATTCGGCGTACACCTTCCTCGCCCTCGGCACGATCTATTTCCTGGAGGGCATCGGAGGTGTCGTCCTGTTCTATGCCGGCTGGGCGGTCGTGGCTCTCCTGCTGCTCCGGGCTCCCGGCGCGCCTGGCCCGGTCCGACTCTGTCTCTTCTGTCTCGCGGTGGCCAGTCCGTTGATGTGGTTGAGGGTGTATCCGGAAAGCCTCATCGGGTTCATCCAGTTCTCTGTTGCCGCGCTGCCGGTTCTGCTGCTCCTGCACCTGACCCGGCAGCGGGGAAGGCCGCGAGCAGAGCCCCGTGCTCCTCGGCCCGGGACGTGACCGCGCTGGTAAGGCGGACGCGTTTCCGCAGCGTCCCCACTGGCTTGTTGTCAAGTCTGGGGCGCCGTGGCGGCTTCGGCCGGCGGGCGGTCATGGCCCTGTCGGTGAACGGGCTGTCCAGCATGGGCAACCTGATGGTCTCGGTCACCATCGCCCGCGGCGAGTCCCTGGCGAGGCTGGGCCAGTTCGCCCTGGCCTTCTCGATCTATGTGCTGGCCGTCGGTCTGGTCCGTACGGCGATCACGGAGTCGGTCCTTGCCGGGCGGATGGAATCGGCAGCGCGGACGGCTGTCGACGGCGCACGCCGGGCGTGCATCGTAGCGGTCGGGATCGGTGCGCTGGCGGCAGTGGGCGGCATGCTGCTCGGATCCCCCTACCTCGCGATCATCGGCTTGGCCCTACCCGGCCTGGTGATCTACGACTACGTCAAGGCGATCAGCCTCGGTGTCGGCGTGACCAGGGTTGCCTTGGCGCAGGAGGCCCTATGGACCGGTTGCGTCGCGGCGGCTGTGGTCACCGCCCTGTGGGCGCCGGTCGCGCCCGTCCTGGTATTCGCCAGCTGGGCGGGGGCCGGGGCGAGCATCGGCCTGGCGGCCGCGCTGCGGCAGCGGTACGACGTCCTGCCCGGGTGGGGACTCGACCGTCACCAGACTCACGTCGCAGCCACCTTCGGAGCGCAGTTCCTGGTTACCAACGGTGCCGCCCAACTCGCCCTCACCGGGCTCGCGTCGGCGGCCGGCATGGCCGTCGTCGGTGCCGTCGGTGCGGCCCGGACAGTCTTCGGACCGGTAGCGCTCCTGGTGACCACGCTTTCCTCGCTGATCGTCCCGTATCTGGCAAGAAGACGGCCGACCACGACGCGAGCCCGGATCCGTACCGCCGGCCCCGTGGTCGTGTTGATCTTTGGACTCGCCCTGCCACTGGTGCTCGCGGTGTGTCTGCTGCCGGACGGGCTCGGCCGGGCCGTGCTCAGCGAGAACTGGAGCGCGGCTCGGCCGCTGCTGCCGCTACTGGCCGTGGAGGCACTGCTGGCGCCGGTGGCACTTGTCGCGTTCGCGGGGCACCGCGTACAGGCCGCCAGCACGAGGGCGCTCTTGATCGGTGGGGTCCTTGGCCCGGTCCGAATCGCAGTGATCGTCGTGGGTGGCGTCCTGTTCGGGGCCGGCGGAGCCGCTGGGGCGTTGGCCGTGCTCGCCGTCCTGAGCGCCGGTTCCTGGTGGCTCAGCTACTTGTCGCTCGACAGAGGAGGAGACCGAGGTGCGCTCGACCGTCGGACTGGTCTGTCTCGGTGAGGCAGGCAATTTCGGAGACGACCTGATCCTGATTGCCGGAATGAGCGCGATAGCGTCCGCCCAGGACGACGTGGAGGTTCGGTATTTGAGCTTCGGCAAGCCCGTCGACTGGACTGCGATCTCGACTCGTCTGCGGATCCCGCTGAATCCCACCCCGATCCGACCGGGGCGCGACCTGCCGGGGTCGCGCCGAAACGAGATGAGCTTCCAGGGTTGTGGAGCCGTTCTCTTCGGCGGTGGCGGACTGTTGCAGACCAGTCACCACCCGCACACGCCGTACCAGTGGTTGAGCTTCCTGCCACGACACCCGTCAGCCGCACCAGTGCTTGCTGCCGGACTGGGGCTGGGACCGTTGAGTGCGGACTGGCGACGCCGCCTACGCGAACGCGGCCTCCCGTTCGACGAGTGCTATCTGCGGGACGCCGACTCGGTGGCCCTGGCCGAACAGCAACTGGGTTGGCGCGTCAAGCGGTGTCGGGATTTTGTCGATCCAACCTTCCTGGCCCATCTCGGCGTACGCACCAGGCCGGGGCGGCCGAGGTCGCTGGGCGTGGCGTTGCGCCGGTGGCCCGGACTCGGGGTGACCGATACCGCTCGCCACATCGGCCGGGTTGCGGAGACGCATGGTGTCGACACCGTGCGGCTCTTCGTGCTGGAAGCCGGCGCCGGCGGACCTGACGTCACCTTCACCGAAGCGGTGTGCCGCCAACTCGGGCGCGGAGACGCTACCGTTCTGCCGTACGTCGGTGTGGATCTACTCGATTTCGCGGACGCGATGGCTGAGTGCTCGGTAGCGATTTCGATGAAGCTGCATTCGAGCGCCCTCTGGGTGGCCATGGACGTGCCGATCTATCCAATCTCCTACGCGCCGAAGACCGCGTCCTTCTTCGGGCAGCCATTCGACGGGCTCAGGGTCTACGAGCAGATCCTTGAGCCGGCGGTCGACGAGGACTGGGTTCCACGGGCAGCCGAGGTCGTGTCCGGGTGGCTGCGGCGGGCACTCGCCGGACAGGTGCCGGTGACCCGGGCGGTACTCACTGAGGGGGACAAGCTGCGACTCCAGGCCTCGCGCACCGTCGTGAACGTCTACCGCAAGCTCGGTCGCCAGCTGAGCGCCAGGTGAGCGGAGAGCGCTGAGCCCTGCGCCCGTCGCACCTCGACCGATCAGCCGCCGTCGGCCAGCCTGATCTGGTCCAGCAGGTTCGCCCCGGTGTCTCTCGCCCGCCAGCCGCGGTAGGCATCTCCGGCGGCCCGACGTTTGCGCAGCCACTGTTCGGGAGTGGCGGTGGCGAGCCCGGAAAGATGACGGGCGAGAGTTCGCACATCGAGATCGTTGAGGAGTTCGCCGCCGCCAGCCTGAACCACCGGGGTCCAGGGTGTCCGATCCGCGCAGATGACCGGGCAGGAAGCCGAGAGGCTCTCCGCGATGACGTGGCCGAAATTCTCGCCCTTGGTGGGAAAGACGAACGCGTCGTACTCGGCGAGAGTGGTGCGCACCTGAACAGGGGGCAGCACCCCCCGGTAGCTGACAGTGACCGAGGACGGCAGCCGCCGAATCAGGTCCTGACAGACCGTCCAGTAGGCGCGGTCCTCAATCGGCCCGTAGATGTCGAAGACGATTCGGCCCGTCACCTGCTCCAGAGCGGCCAGCGCAGTGTCGAGACCCTTGATCGGGTGGATTCGGCTGATGAAGACCAGCCTGAGCGGGCCATCATTCAGCGTCGGCGGCAGCGGCTCCGGGGGCAGGGCGACCTCGGTCCGGCTGACTTCGACGTGCGCCTGCCGAAAGATCTGTCGGACGGCTTCAGCCTCGGCCTCGCACGTCGCGTGCCACAGCACGTCACGTCGGCGAAGGAAGGGACGCCACAACGGCAGAAAGAGGCTCTTCTTGGTCGACTTGCAGTCCAGCGCGCTTGCGGCCAGTTCGCCGCGCGGTGCGACGAGGATTCTTCGAGCCCGGATCAGCCCCGTACGTACGCCAAGGACCGAGAGAACTGACGAGGGCGCCCAGAAACTGTTGACATAGAGAAGATCGAACCTGCCGCGGGTCAGCGTCTTGACGAGCAACCACCGGTGCCGGAGACGATGCGAATCGACATAGCAGACCTGAGCGTTGCGACGGCGGACGATGCGACCCGAAAGTCCCGGATACGGTTCGGCCGAGCCGAGGTCGCGATCACGGGTCACCACGAGCACGTCAACGGCGTCGGAGGCCGAGTCGATCATGTTCGCGATCGACCGTATCGGCCCACCGGCCCGGAATCCCGGTTCGAAGTACTCGCAGACAAGAAGCACCCGGAAGGGCAGTGTCGAGCTTGATGACCTGGACATCTCCGGTTCGTTCTGCGGCGTCAGCCTGTCTTGCGCCGCGATATCGGGAAGGTGACGACGATGAGTGTCGTTCACGCGGGTCCCCCTCGGCGGTTGGGCTTGCGGCCGCCCTTCGTGGCCGCCGCAGCCAGCAGTTCGGCGAGGACCTCAGCGTTGGCCGTCTCGCTCATGAGAAGTCGGTAGTGGTCGAGACCGGCTCGCCCCATCGCCCGTAGCTGAGCACGGGGGGTGGCGTGGGCCAGCCGGATGGTCTGGGCCAGCCCGTCCGGATCGCCCGGGGCGGTGGTGAATCCGGCGCCGGCCTCGCGTATCGCC
Organism: Micromonospora sp. ATLC16; assembly: GCF_057196645.1. Lineage (NCBI taxonomy): Bacteria > Bacillati > Actinomycetota > Actinomycetes > Micromonosporales > Micromonosporaceae > Micromonospora > Micromonospora sp. ATLC16. Next base: position 109,770 of record NZ_JBXUOW010000003.1, on the reverse strand, counting down.
CGGGCGACCTCACCGGGCGCACAGGACAGAACCGGCTGGCCGCAGGCGAGGATGGTCTGCACCTTGCTCGGCATGGTGATCTGGAACAGCGGCTCGTCGGCGAGGCAGACGAGCTGGATGTCGGCGGCGGCCATGACGGTGGCCATGCGCTCCGTCGCGACCGGGTCGACGAAGTGGACCGTGCGGAGGCCGAGTTCCGCAGCCGTCGTACGCAGGGCGGGCTTGCTGACCCCGTCCCCGACCAGCACCAGGTGCACGTCGGTGAGATCCCGGAGCCGGGCCATTGCCGCGATCGCGACGCCGAGATCCTGCGCCGGGCCGTGGTTGCCGCCATAGAGCACCACGAAGTCGTCGGGTGACAGGCCCAGACTGATGCGCAGGTGCGGTTCGGGCTCGGTCGGCTGCATGAGCTTCTCGTCGGTCCAGTTGTAGACGACGGACACCTTTTCCGGGTGCACACCTCGCGCGACCAGGGTGTCCCGCAGCCCGGGGCAGGGGACCGTGACGTGCTCGGCCCAGCGATAGGTGAGGTCGGTGAATCGGCTCAACGTCGTCTCGGCGGCCCGGCGAGCCAGGCCGCTGGAGAGGAAACCGGTGGCGAAGACCGAGTCGGGCCAGAGGTCCATCACCATCAGCACGTACGGGAGTCCCCACCGAAGCCGGGCTGCCAGGGCCGCGGCAGCCGCCGTGGCCGGTGACGAGTAGACGAGCGCCACATCCGCAGTACGCAGCAGCGAGGAGCCAAGCAGCGTCGATGACGTCGCCCAGGTCAGGTAGTTGAGGGCGCGACCGGCAGCGGACCGGTCGTGGCTCGGGTGCAATGGGGTCCGCAGCACCCGGAGACCGTCCACCTCATCGAGGACCGGTCGGCGGTGTGAGTAGCCCGGGTGAACGATGCCGGTCGGATAGTTGGGCACCCCCGTCAGCACGTCCACCTCAAAGCCCTGCCGCTGTAGACAGCGAGTGAGACCCAGCGGAAGGTGCACCGGCTCCGGTGGGAAGAACTGGCTGACCAGCGCGACCCGCGTGGAGACCTGGTCGACAGCGTCGGGCCTCGTCACCTGCTGAACATCTCGGTCGGTTGGCCGACCGCGTCCAACTGCGCTCGGATCTCCGGCAAGGTCAGCAGCAGTGACATGATCTCGGGGACGTCCAGTCGCCGAGCGTTGTGCGAGTGGTAGTCCGCGATGTGCTCCTGGCGGGTGTCGCCTTCGTCGAAGTAGAGGGCGTAGTTCAGGTCTCGGCTGTCGATCGGCACCCGCAGGAAGTCGCCGAAGTCCTCGGCTCGGGCCAGGTCCTCGCGGCTTGCCAGGGTTTCGTACAGCTTCTCGCCGTGCCGGATGCCGAGCACTTCGAACTTCGCCGGAACACCGAACAGATTGCACAGTGCGATGGCGAGATCGGCGATGGTGCAGGCAGCGGCCTTGCGGATGAAGATGTCGCCGGGCTGTCCCTGCCGAAACGCGTGCTCGACCAGCTCGACGGACTGACCCAGCGACATGAGGAACCGGGTCATGCTCGGCTCGGTCACCGTCGGCGCCACACCATTACGGATCTGCTCGATGAACAACGGGATGACCGAGCCTCGCGAATACATCACGTTGCCGTACCGGACGCAGCAGACCCGGGTGCGTGCCGACGGGTTGATCCGCGCCTGCGCCTGGGCGACCTTCTCCATCAACGCCTTGGTCATGCCCATGGCGTTCACCGGGTAGACGGCCTTGTCGGTACTGAGCAGCACCAGTGCCTCGACGCCGTTGCGCTCGCAGGCGTCGACGACGTTGGCGCTGCCGAGCACGTTGGTCCGGACCGCTTCCAGCGGGAAGAACTCGCAGGACGGCACCTGCTTGAGAGCTGCGGCGTGGAATACGAAGTCCACTCCTCGCGCCGCTTTGTGAACGCTGTCGAAATCCCGAACGTCCCCCACGATGTAGCGCACCCGGTCGTCGCGCAGCCGGTGCCGCATGACGTCCTGCTTGGACTCGTCGCGGCTGAGTACGCGCACGCCAGCGGCACCGGCGTCGAGCAGCCGGGAGACCATCGTCTGCCCGAAGGAGCCGGTGCCGCCGGTGATGAGGAAATGGCTGCCCGAAAGTGAGGAGTTCACGCTTCCTCCGTCTTCTGCGGCTCCGGGGGGAGCTGAAGATTCGCGTCGAATCAGACAATACAACTCGTCGGCCGCGGAACGGCGGCAATTCAAAAGGCGGCGGAAAATTTGCTTATGCGACAATCGTTCGCGCTTTGGTGCACCACCTACTGTTCTGATGGCTCGTTGAGCACGGGTCCGTTAGTGCCGGTCCACATAGAGGCGGGCAACCGATGCTTCGACCTCAACGTGCCGGCGGAGACCAACCGTCGTCTGGTCGATCACGTCGCCGACTTCGATCTGGTCTACAGCGAGCACGCTCGACTGCCTGCGGGCCGTCCGCGCCGAGTGGGGCCTGCCCGTGCTGGTCTCCACCCATCCACGTACCCGCAAACGGCTGGAGTCACTGACCGACGATGGGACAGACCTTGACGGCATCGTCGAGGCTGTCCGGGTCGCGGTCGAGCAGGTGGCGGTGGCTGGCGTGTCCTGTCCGGCCGACTACCAGGTCGCCGGGACGTCCCGCGTCGTGGTGAACTTCATCCTGTCTACCGTACGGCGGCACCACGACTGGGCGGGCATCCGCCGCTGAGCGATGCGACCAGGGGTCTGCGACGGATCGGTCACCATCCCCTGGTCGGTACGCAGGTGCTACCGGGGCAGCGGCAGGCCGCCCAGGATCGTGTCGCTGACGCGACCGGCCGGTCGGACACAGAAGCGGGCCAGTTCGGCGTTGACCTTCGCCGGGTCGTCGAACGGGTCGAGGCCGCTGATCTCCAGCGGATCGAGTGGGGGCACCGCGACGTGTGACACCAGCGGGTGCAGCGGGCGGGCGTCGGTCTCGCCGACGCCGAGCAGGTCCTCGTGTAGCTTCTCACCCGGACGCAGGCCGGTGTAGACGATCGGCACGTCGCTGCCGGCCTGCTCGGCCATCTGTCGGGCCAGGTCGGCGATGCGGACCGGTTCACCCATGTCGAGCACCAGTGCCTCACCGTCGCGGCCGATCTCTGCCGCCTGGAGGACCAGGTGCACCGCCTCCTGCATGGTCATCAGGTACCGCGTCACCTCGGGGTGGGTGACGGTGAGCGGGTTGCCGGCCTCGATCTGCCGCTGGAAGGCGGTGACCACCGACCCGCGGCTGCTCAGCACGTTGCCGAAGCGGACACTCAGGAAGGTGCCGGGGAAACGCGAGGCGGCGTGCGCGGTGAGCCGTTCGGTGATCCGCTTGGAGTAGCCGAGAACGCTTATCGGGTCGGCGGCCTTGTCGGTGGAGATGTTGACGAACTTCGCCACGTCCTGGCAGGCGTCGAGCACCGACAGGGTGCCCCACACGTTGGTCTTCACCGCCTCGCCCGGGTGCCGTTCGAGCAGGGTGAGGTGCTTGAGCGCGGCCGCGTGAAAGATGATCTCCGGTCGACGATCCCGGATGATCCGCCGGATGGCCTCGTCGTCGCGCAGGTCGGCCAGGATCAGCTCGGGTCCGTCCAGCATCGCGCGACCGTCGAGCGACATCTGGAGGGCGTGCAGCGCCGACTCGTCGCGGTCGAGCATCATCAGCTCGCCCGGGTTGGCCTTCATCACCTGTCGGCACAGTTCGGAGCCGATCGAGCCGCCGGCGCCGGTGACCAGGATCCGTCGGCCGGTGAGGCCGTTGGTCCGGACCGCCATCTCGGCGACGACCTGCCGGCGGCCGAGCAGGTCGCTGATCCGCACGTCGCGTACGTCGGTCACGGTGATCCGGTGGTCGACCAGGTCGCGTACCGGCGGGAGCACCTTGAACGCCGCGCCGGTGTTCAGGGTGGACTCCCGGATCTGCCGGATGAGCGCGGCTTCGGCGTTGGCGACCGAGAAGATCACGGTGGTGGCGTCGGTGCGGCGTACCGCCTCGGCGACGTCACCGCGCCCACCGAGCACCCGGATGCCGTCGACGCAGAGGTTGCGCTTGTCCGGGTCGTCGTCGAGGGCCCCGACGGGCCGGTAGCGGCTGTGCGGGTCGGTGAGCAGCGCGCGGAGCAGTCCCTGGCCGGCGTCACCCATCCCGAACAGCAGCACCGGGGCCGACGAGCGGACGTCCGGACGCAGGGCCAGGTCACGCTGGTGCCGGTAGGCGAACCGGACGGCGAGCATGAACAGCAGGGCGAGCGCGCCGCCGACCAGCGGAGTGCTCGCCGGCACCGGCCGTTCCGGAGCCGGCAGTACGCCGAGCAGGACGATCGCCACGGTGGTGAGGGCGGTTCCGGCCAGCCCGCGAACCTCCTGAAGACTGCCGAGCGGGTGGCGTCCCGAGCGCACCCGGCGCGCTCCGGCCACCGCCACGTACAGCCCGGCGGCGATCAGTCCACAGCCGGCGGCGCGGGTCAGTTGGGTGGTGGTAAGGGCGAACTCGTAGCGGGTCCAGGCAGCAGCGACGAACCCGCCCAGCCAGGCCGTGGCGTCGGCGGCGAGGAACGCCAGGGTGCGCCACCGGATCCTGCTCCGGCGCGCCGTCGGGTCCGGGCGCCGGCTGGTCTGTGTGTCCCGCATCTGCGGCTCCTGTTTTGTCGAACACTTCCGCCCGGGGGTGAGCGAAAGGGGCAGTACGCTCCTGTCCTTGTTACATGCGGTATGAGTGCTCTGTTGGCTTTTCGGCGATTGATGGCGGATCGCCTCGGGTGTGCTGACCAGCCGGCTCATCGGTTCGGGTCACCCGGACCGGTCAGCGGGCCGGCACGCCCTTGACCACGACGCCGGCGGGCACGTCACGCACCACACAGGCGCCCGCGCCGACGGTGCCGTCCCGACCCACCCGCAACCCCTGAAGCACGGCGGCGGTGGTGCCCACGAGCACACCCTCCGCCAGCCGACACTCCCCGGAGATCGCGGCCAGTGGGTTCACCGACACGTGGTCGGCCAACTCGCAGTCGTGCCCGACGGTGCAGTTCTGGTTGAGATGCACGTGCCGCCCGAGGGTGACGTTCGTGGTGACCCGTGCCCCGGCGAAGGCGACCAGACCCGGGCCGTGCCGCAGGTCCGGGCCGAGCGTGGCGTCGGGGTGCACGAGACTGGCAGCCGGTGTGCCGTACCGGTCGACCCGTTCGGCGACCGCCCGGCGTACCCGGGGGTCGCCGATGCCGATGACGTGGTGGGCGTCGGCGGGCGCCTCGGCGAACCAGGACATGCCGCCGAGGTACGGCACGTCGAGTCGCTGCACCCGCTTGAGGTTCACCTCGCTCGGGCGGTCGTCGACGAAGCCCAGCACCTGCCAACGGGGCAGGAGGGCGGCGGCGTTCACGGCGTGGGCGATGGTCAGGACCTCCCGACCGTGCCCGCCGCAGCCGACGATGACCAGGGGGAGAGTCACGCCGCCGGGACCCCCGTTCGCACGGCCAGAAACTCTTCGATCGCCGAGAGCACGGCGGTGACCTGCGGTTCGGTGAGGGCGCTGCCGCTGGGCAGGGTCAACCCCTCGGCGTAGAGGCGCTCGGCGGCTCCGGTGAGCCGGCTCTCCGTGTCGGCGTACGCCGGTTGCAGGTGCATCGGCTTCCACACCGGACGGGTCTCGATGTTCCGGGCGGCCAGGTGGGCGGCCAGGTCTGCCGCGGTCCAGCCGGAACGGTGCGGGTCCACCCGGATGCTGGTCAGCCAGCAGTTCGAGCCGGTGTCCTCGGCGCCGACCAGGTCGGCCCCCGGTACCGGGGCGAAGAGTTTGGCGTACCGGTCACGCAGCCGCCGCCGCCGATCGATCATCCCGTCGAGCCGGATCAGCTGTGCCCGGCCCAACGCCGCAAGCAGGTTACTCAACCGGTAGTTGTAACCGGTCTCCCGGTGCTCGTAGTGCGGGACCGGCTCGCGTGCCTGGGTGGAAAGGTGCCGTGCCCGGTCGAGCAGCGCCATGTCGTCGCCGACGAGCATGCCACCGCCGGAGGTGGTCATGATCTTGTTCCCGTTGAAGGAGAGGGCACCCACCCGGCCGAAGGAACCGGCCGGCCGGCCGAGATGCGTGGCGCCGAGCGCCTCCGCGGCATCCTCGATCACCGGAACGTCCACGGCGGCGCAGATTGGCAGCAGCGCGGTGTAGTCGGCGCAACTGCCGAACATGTCGACCGGGATCACCGCGCCGACAGATTCCCCACGCGAGCGCAGGTCCTGTAGCAGTTCAGCGACGAGGGCGACGTCGATGTTGCCGGTGCGCGGATCGCAGTCGACGAAGACCGGTCGGGCCCTGGTGTAGCGGACCGCGTTGGCGGTGGCCACGAAGGTCAGCGTGGGTACCAGCACCACGTCCCCCGGGCCGACGCCCAGCCCCAGCAGCGCCAGGTGCAGCGCGGCGGTGCCGGAACTGACCGCCACCGCGCCCCGGGTGCCCACCCGGGCGGCGACCTCCCGCTCGAAGGCGTCGAGATCCGGACCGACCGGCGCCACCCAGCCGGAGCGCAGCGCCGCGATCAGGTACGACTCCTCCAGTGGCCCGATGTCCGGCGAGGACAGGAGAATGGTGTCGGTCATCGTCGGCTCCCGAGGAACTCGGGCATGGTGGTGTTGCCCTCGGCCGAGATGCCGTCCTGACGCAGCACCGTGCCGACGGTGGCGGCCAGGATCGACAGGTCGAGGCGGAGACTGCGGCTGGTCACGTACGCCACGTCGAGCGAGAACTTTGCGTCCCAGTCGAGGCTGTTGCGCCCCCGGACCTGGGCCAGCCCGGTGATGCCCGGGCGCACCTCGTGCCGTCGCGCCTGGGTGGGCGAGTACCGGCTCAGGTACTCCGGCAGCAGCGGTCGGGGACCGACGATGCTCATGTCACCCTTCAGCACGCACCAGAGTGTCGGCAGTTCGTCCAGGCTGGTGGCCCGCAGCCAACGACCTAGCGGGGTGAGCCGGTCGGCGTCGGTCAGCAGCCCCCGGGCCGGGTCCGGTGCCCGCATGGTGCGGAATTTGATCAACTCGAACGGTCGGTCGTCCCGCCCGATGCGGCACTGCCGGAACAGCACCGGTCGGCCCAGCCGCACCGCGACCGCCACCGCGACCACCGTCATCAGCGGCGCGGTGAGCAGCAGCAGCACGGTCGCGACGACCACGTCGAACAGCCGCTTGACCGGATCGTCCGGCCGCGCGGGCCGGGGCGAGCGCGGCGGCGCGGTCACCGAGGATACGGGCACCGTTCTGACCTCCGTACGTCAACCGGTCATAGCAGACAAACGGGTTGTATCAGACTGACGGCTCGTAAGATTCGAAAATAGCGACAGTCAACACGGATCCCGACACGTCAACCCGCGAGAACATGCAAAGGACACGGGTCCCGGCGCGCCGCGTCAGCTCGGGGTGTGTCGCCTAGCCGCTGCTCAGAGGTCTGCGTCGCCCGCGTCGAGCCGCCGCTGCAACATGATCCGCAGCGGCAGCGACTCGCCGTCCCGGGCACCCTCACCGACGATCAGCGGGGCCGGGTCGGGCTGCGGATCGGCACCGAGAAGCCGGGCGCGCAGTGAGCGCGGCACGGTCAGCAGGTGAAAACGACCGTCCACATCAACCGCCCGGCTGCGCGCCCGGTCGATGTACCAGCCGTGCAGGCCGGTCCGGTAGCGGGCCCGGCCGTCATGCGACCGGGCGACAAGTCGGGTGGTGGTCAGGTCGCGCCGCCGTGCCTCGGCAACGAACGCGCTGACCAGTGCCGCCGCCTCTGCCTGCTCGGCCTCCCGGCGTCGCTGCGCGGCCGCCGCGTGCGCCAGCACCGCCTGCTGCCGCGTCTCCCGCCAGTCCGGGCCGCCGTCGCTCACCACGCCCCGACGGTACGCCCACCCACGCCCCACCCACCCACCACCCGCCACCCACGCGTGGCCAGCAACTTCGGCGATGTTGCTGTCTCAATCCGCTCAGAGGCAGCACGTTCGGGGATGTTGCTGCCTAACCCCGGCTGGGAGGCAGCAACATCCCCGAAACTGTCCGGGTATTGAACTCCGTGTCAGAGTAGGCCGGCGCGGCGTAGCGCGTCGGCCATCGCGCCGTCGGCGGGCGCGGAGGCACCGCCCCGGCCTTGGCGCACCTGCCCACCGCGGCCGTGGCCGCCTCGGCCCTGTCGATCACGGCCCTGAGCGCCCTGAGCGCCCTGCTCGCCCTGCCGGGCACGGCCCTCACCGCCCTGCCCGCCACGATCCTGGCCGCCACGACCCTGCCCGCCACGACCCTGCCCGCCACGATCCTGGCCGCCCTCGCCCTGGCCGCTGTGCCCGGCACGGCCCTGTCCGCCGCGGCCCTGGCTGCTCTGCCGGCCGCCTCCCTGCTGGTCCGCATCGCCCCGGCCGCCACCACGTCCGGTGCCGGGCTCGGACTCGTCATCCAGGCGCAGGGTGAGCGAGATCCGCTTGCGCGGCACGTCGACGTCCAGCACCTTGACCTTCACCACGTCGCCGGACTTGACCACGTCGCGCGGGTCCTTGACGAAGGTGCGGGACATCGCCGAGACGTGCACCAGCCCGTCCTGGTGCACCCCGACGTCCACGAACGCGCCGAACGCCGCCACGTTGGTGACCACGCCCTCAAGCACCATCCCCGGCGTCAGGTCACTGATCTTCTCCACACCCTCGACGAAGGTCGCCGTCTTGAACTCCGGCCGTGGATCGCGGCCCGGCTTCTCCAACTCGGCGAGGATGTCGGTGACGGTGGGCAGGCCGAACGTGTCGTCGACGAAGTCGGTCGCCCGCAGCCCTCGCAGGATGGTGCTCCTGCCGATGACCGCGCGCAGGTCCTGGCTGGTGCTCGCCAGGATCCGGCGCACCACCGGGTACGACTCGGGGTGCACGCTTGAGGAGTCCAGCGGGTCGTCGCCGCCGGGGATGCGCAGGAAGCCCGCGCACTGTTCGAACGCCTTCGGGCCGAGCCGGGCCACCTTCTTCAGTTCGGCGCGGGTGCGGAACGGGCCGTTGGCGTCCCGGTGCAGCACGATGTTCTCGGCCAGCCCGGCGCCGATGCCGGAGACCCGGGTCAGCAGCGGCGCGGAGGCGGTGTTGACGTCCACGCCGACGCCGTTGACGCAGTCCTCCACCACGGCGTCCAGCGACCGGGAGAGCTTCACCTCGGACAGGTCGTGCTGGTACTGCCCGACACCGATGGAGCGCGGGTCGATCTTCACCAGCTCGGCGAGCGGGTCCTGGAGGCGGCGGGCGATGGAGACCGCGCCGCGCAGCGACACGTCCAGCCCGGGCAGTTCCTGGGCGGCGTACGCGGACGCCGAGTAGACCGACGCGCCGGCCTCGGAGACCACCACCTTGGTCAGCTTCAGCTCCGGGTGCCGCTTGATCAGGTCACCGGCCAGCTTGTCGGTCTCCCGGCTGGCGGTGCCGTTGCCGATGGCGACCAGCTCGACCCCGTGCGCGGCGGCCAGCGTGGCCAGGGTGTGCAGCGAGGCGTCCCACTGCCGGCGCGGCTCGTGCGGGTAGATCGTGTCGGTGGCGACCACCTTGCCGGTGGCGTCCACCACCGCCACCTTCACTCCGGTCCGCAGGCCCGGGTCCAGCCCCATCGTGGGCCGGGCACCGGCCGGCGCGGCCAGCAGCAGGTCCCGCAGGTTGGTGGCGAAGACCCGGACGGCCTCCTCCTCGGCCGCCTGCCACAACCGCATCCGCAGGTCCGCGCCGAGGTGGATGAGGATCCGGGTACGCCAGGCCCAGCGCACCGTGTCGGCGAGCCAGCGGTCGGCGGGCCGCCCCTGGTCGCTGACCCCGAACCGACCGGCGATGGCGGCCTCGTAGCGGGTCGGCCCGGTCACCACCGCGTCGACGTCGCCGTCGGCCTCCGGGTCCATGGTCAGGTCGAGCACGCCCTCCTTCTCGCCCCGGAACATGGCCAGGATGCGGTGCGAGGGCAGCTTCGGGTACGGCTCGGCGAAGTCGAAGTAGTCGGCGAACTTCGCCCCGGCGCTCTCCTGCCCCTCACGTACCCGGGACACCAGCCGGCCCCGCGACCACATCTGCTCGCGCAGCGTGCCGATCAGGTCGGCGTCCTCGGCGAACCGCTCGATCAGGATGGCCCGCGCCCCGTCCAGCGCGGCGGCGGCGTCGGCCACCCCCTTGTCGGCGTCGACGAAGGCCGTGGCGGCCCCGCGCGGGTCCTGGGTCGGGTCGCCGAGCAGCGTGTCGGCGAGGGGCTCCAGCCCGGCCTCGCGGGCGATCTGCGCCCGGGTCCGCCGCTTCGGCTTGTACGGCAGGTAGATGTCCTCCAGGCGGGACTTCGAGTCGGCCGCCATGATCTGCGCTTCCAGGGCCTCGTCGAGCTTGCCCTGGGCGCGGATGGACTCCAGCACCGCAGCGCGCCGCTCGTCCAGCTCGCGCAGGTACCGCAGGCGCTCCTCCAGCGTGCGCAGCTGGGTGTCGTCGAGCAGGCCGGTGGCCTCCTTCCGGTACCGCGCGATGAATGGCACGGTGGCACCACCGTCGAGCAGCTCCACGGCCGCGCGTACCTGGCGCTCGGCGACGCCGAGTTCCTCGGCGATCCGCTGATGAACAGAGAGGGTCACGATGTCGCTCCGCCTTCGGGTGTGGGTTCCGTGGTGCATTCTGCCGGGCTACCGTGGCGATCATGGAACCACCTGCGGACCCCCGGGCGCGCCGACTCTTCGGCGGCAGCGCGCGGGCCCTCGGCGACCTGGCGACCAGCCCGTTCCGGGCCGACCGGGACCGCATCGTCGGCTCGCCGTTCTTCACCCGGCTCGGCGGCGTCACCCAGGTGGTCAGCCCGGGCGGGTCCGGGCTACTGGTGCACAACCGGCTCACCCACAGCCTCAAGGTCGCCCAGGTGGCCCGGGCGATCGCCGAACGGCTCACCGCCGACGGCCAGCAACGCGACCTGGTGGAGAAGCTGGGCGGCTGCGACCCGGACGTGGTGGAGGCCGCCGCGCTCGCCCACGACCTCGGGCACCCGCCCTTCGGACATCTGGGGGAGCGGGTGCTGGACCGGCTGGCCCGGCACCGGCTCGGCCTGACCGACGGGTTCGAGGGCAACGCCCAGTCGTACCGGATCGTCACCTCGACCGAGATCCGGGGCGCGGCGACCACCGGCCTGGATCTGACCGCCGCGGTGCGGGCGGCCATGCTGAAGTACCCGTGGACCCGGCTGGACCACCCCGACCCACACCCCCGGACGATGGATCCGCCGCCGCGCGGCGCGACCCCGCCGCCGGACGACCCGGACAGCGGGTCGCTGAAGTTCGGGGCGTACCGCACGGAGCTGGACGACCTGCGGCAGGCCCGGGCACCGTTCGCCGGCCGGATCGCCGACTGGCAGCAGACCGTCGAGGCGTCGGTGATGGACACCGCCGACGACATCGCGTACGCCATCCACGACGTGGAGGACTTCTACCGGGTCGGTGTGCTCCAGCAGGGAACGGTGGCCGCCGAGCTGATGGCCTGGCAGCGTGAGAACGGCCAGCTGCGGGCGATCACCGATTCCGCGCTGGCCACGTCGGCCCGCCGGCCCGGCTCGTCGATCGAGCGGCTACGTCGCCAACTGCACCACAAGGACGGCTGGGTCGCCGATGACGAGGCGTTCGCCGCCGCCGTCGAGCATGTCCGGGAGGAGCTGGTCGAGGGGCTGCTCGCGTTGCCGTTCGACGGCTCGATCGAGGCGGAACAGTACGTGGCCCGTTTCTCCGCGCGGTGGACCACCCGCTTCGTGGACGCGATCACCGTCGTCGAGCAGCCCGCCGTACGCTCCGGGCACGTGCTGCTGGCCCCGGCGCAGTGGCACGAGGTGCAGGTGCTCAAGTTCGTGCATTACCGGTTCGTGCTGGCCCGTCCCGACCTGGCGTTGCACCAGCGCGGTCAGGCCCGACTGCTCGACACCCTGGTCGAGGCGCTGCGCGAGTGGCTGCTCGACCCGGAGGAGGAGTCCCGGCTGCCCCGGCGGCTGCACGACCTGGTGGAGCTGGCCGAGGCGGAACTGCATCCGCGTACCCCGGACCGGATCGGTAAGGCACGCGGCCGGGCCACCGTGGACTTCGTCGCCCAGCTCACCGACGGTCAGGCGGTGGCGATGCTGGACGCGCTGTCCGGCCGCTCCGGCGCCCTCTGGACCGACGCCTTCGTCCTCTGAGACGGGCCGGGCTCGGTGACCCCGGGCCGTCGGCGGCTCAGGCGATGGCCTGCCACCAGCCGTCGACCGGCGGCGGGTCGTCGACCACCACCCGCTCACCGGGGCGCGGCACGGCCAGCCGCACGTCGCGGGCCTTCGCCTCGGCCCAGAGCCGGTCCACCGGCTCGGACCAGTCGTGCAGGGCGAGGTTGAACGTGCCCCAGTGCACCGGCAGGAACAGCCCACCGCGAAGGTCCAGGTGGGCGGTCACCGCCTCCTCGGGGAACATGTGGATGCCCGGCCAGGCCCGGTCGTATGCGCCGATCTGCATCAGCGTCACGTCGAACGGCCCGTGCGCGGCGCCGATCTCGGCGTACCCGCCGAAGTAGCCGGAGTCTCCGGTGTAGTAGACGCGGCGCTGCTGGCCGGCGACCACCCAGGAACTCCACAGCGTGCCGTTGCGGCGCAGGCCCCGGCCGGAGAAGTGCTGGGCGGCGGTGCAGGTGATCTCCAGCCCGGCCACCCGGTGGGTCTGCGACCAGTCCAGCTCGATGATCCGCTCCGCCGGTACCCCCCAGCGGTCGAGGTGGGCACCGACCCCGAGCGGCACCAGGAACGGCGCCGACTGCCGGGCGGTCAGTTCCCGCACCGTGCCCATGTCGAGGTGGTCGTAGTGGTCGTGCGAGATCAGAATCGCGTCGATTCGGGGCAGTTCGTCGAGGCGTACCGGCGGTTCGTGCAGTCGACGGGGGCCGACCGCGGTCGACGGGGAGCACCTGTCGCTCCACACCGGGTCCAGCAGCACCCGTCGTCCCTCGATCTCGATCAGGGCGGAGGCGTGGCCGTACCAGACGACGTTCAGCTCGCGCGCCGGGTCGATCCCGGTCTCGGCGGCCGGTCGCAGCAGCGGCACGGGTGCGCCCGGCCGACGCTTCTGCTTGCCGAGGAGCAGTTCCCGGAACAGGTTGCGGTCGGAGACGGGCACCATCGTGCGGGTGTCCGTCCGGTTGTGGAAGATGCCGTCCCGGAACTGCGGTGACCGGGCCGCCCGTTCGGCGCGGGTGCCGGCCAGCCGGCCGCCGATCGCGGCGGGCACGTTCCGCGCGGCCCAGGCCGCTCCGGCGAGCCCGGCCAACGCGGCCAGGCCCGCCACCGAGCCGGTGATCCGCCGACCGGTCGTCCGTCCGCTCGGCTTGTTTGGCGCCCGCATGGTCCCCCCTCGGTTGATCCGAGGTCCACGGTAGCCGTACCGGTCGGGTTCAGCCGCCGTTGCTGGGGCGGTACGTGTGCTTGCGGTGGGTGGTTCCGGTGCCGTCGAGACCGGCGGTGAGGTCCATGACCCGCCGACCCCACCGGGCCCGTGCCTGTACGGCGGGGTGGGTGGCGCCGAAGTCGTCCGCGCCGGACTGCCCGTCGGCGAAGAGGGCGTACGTCACCAGTGGCGCACCGGCAGTGTCGAAGATCACTCCCGCTTCGTGTCGGGCGTCGACGAACCAGCCGGCCTTGGTGGCGACGCGGGCCCGTTCGGCGGAGGACATCTCACGGCGTACCCCGTCGGTGAAGGCCACCGGCGAGCGCAGCAGCCGCAGCACCCGGTCGGTCGAGGCGGGGGAGAGCAGGGTGCCGGCGACCAGCGACCGCAGCAGGTCGTGGGTCTCCCGTGGGGTGCTGGTGCCCAGGAAGAAGCGGTTCGGGTCGGTCACCGGCCGCACCTGCGTGTTCGGGAGGCCCTTGGCGACCAGGGTCTGGTTGACCTCGGCGGCCGGGCAGACCAGCCCGCAGAGCCGTACCGCGGTGTCGTCGGAGACGGTCAGCAGGTTCGTCAGGACGTGGCCGACGGTGACCAGGCTGGGGAAGGCGCCGTCCAGGCCGAAGATGCCGTCGCCGCCGGTCACCACGATCGCCTCGGTCGCCTCCACCTGCTGGTCGAGGGTGAGCAGGCCCCGGTCGACCTTGTCCAGCACCGCGACCGCCACGGCGATCTTGTTGACGCTGTACGCCTCGATGCGCAGGTCCGCCGCCTCGTTCACCGCGACCAACGGCCCGTCCGGGCCGGCGAGGCTGACGTACGCCTGCCAGTTCCCGCCGGCTCGGCCGCTCACCCGTTGGAAGGCGGCGGCGATCCGGGCGGCGAGCCGTTGGCGATCACTGCCCGACCCGCCGCCCGTGCTCGCCTGCGCGGTGGCGTCAGCGGCGGCGGGCATCGCGGTGCCGAACACGGTGCCGGCCGTCGCCACGGTGCCCAGGCCGGGCGCGGTCCTGCGGTCCATCCGAAAGGTCACTCGGCCGAAGGATCGACGCGAGCGATCCCGTCAACGGGCTCACGGGGCGAGAACGACCTTCACACAGCCGTCCTGCTTCTTCTGGAACATCTCGTACGCCTGCGGCGCCTGCTCCAGCGGCAGCCGGTGGGTACGCAGGTCGGTCACGCCGAGCGGGTCCTCGTCGGTGAGCAGCGGGATGATCTCGTCGGTCCAGCGCCGCACGTGGCACTGACCCATCCGCACCTGGATGCCCCGGTCGAACATCTCCATCAGCGGCAACGGGTCGACCTCGCCGCCGTACACCCCGGAGATGGAGACGGTGCCGCCGCGCCGGGTGGCCTTGAGCGCGGCCTTGAGCGCGACCAGCCGGTCGATCCCGAACTTGTCGATCATCGGCTGGGCGAGCTTGTCCGGCAGCAGCCCGGCGGCGGCCTGGCCGAGCTTGCCCAGCGGCGCGCCGTGCGACTCCATCCCGACCGCGTCGATCACCGCGTCCGGCCCGCGCCCGTCCGCCAGGTCGATCAACGTGCCGGGCACGTCGTCGAGCTGGGAGATGTCCAGCACCTCCACGCCGTGCCGGCGGGCCATCTCCAGCCGCTCGGGCACCACGTCGAGGCCGATCACCCGGTCCGCGCCGAGGTGGCGGCCGATGCGGGCACAGAACTGCCCGACCGGCCCCAGCCCGAAGACCGCCAGGGTGCCGCCGCGTGGGGTGTCGGCGTACTTCACCGCCTGCCAGGCGGTCGGCAGGATGTCGGAGAGGTAGAGCCACCGCTCGTCCGGTCCGTCGTCCGGCACCTTGATCGGGCCGAACTGGGCGAACGGGACGCGGAGGAACTGGGCCTGCCCGCCGGGCACCGAGCCGTAGAGGGAGGTGTAGCCGAACAGCGCGGCGCCCTTGCCCTCGGCGGTGACCTGGGTGGTCTCGCACTGGGCGTAGAGCTGCCGCTGGCACATCCAGCAGGATCCGCAGGCGATGTTGAACGGCACCACCACCCGGTCGCCGGGCTTGAGTCGGGTCACCTCCGACCCGACCTCCTCGACGATGCCCATCGGCTCGTGGCCGAGGATGTCACCCGGCTTGAGGTACGGCCCGAGGACTTCGTACAGGTGCAGGTCGGAGCCGCAGATGGCGGTGGAGGTGATCCGTACGATCGCGTCGGTCGGATCCTCGATCCTCGGGTCGGGCACGTCCGCGACCCGTAGGTCCCGCTTGCCCTGCCAGGTCAGTGCCCGCATGCCGCCCCCTCGTCGCCGCCACCCCTGTAGTCAACCTGCTACCCGCGACAACACCCTTCAACCGCCCCCCACCCCCTCCACCCCCCTCCGCAGAGGTTGATCATGAGGTTGGCGGCAGTCGTTGATCTTCAAACTGCCGCCAACCTCATGATCGACGGAGAGGATCGGGTCGGGCGGCGGTCAGGTGCCGGGGGTGTCGGCGTGGCGGGTGGTGGCCGCCAGGTAGTCGCGGTTGAGGCGGCCGATGGTGGTCAGCGGGATGCCCTTCGGGCAGACCACTGTGCATTCGCCGGCGTTGGTGCAGCCGCCGAAGCCGGCCTCGTCGTGCGCGTCGACCATGTCGATCACCCGGGTGTAGCGCTCCGGCTGGCCCTGGGGGAGTAGCGAGAGCTGAGTGACCTTGGCTGCGGTGAACAGCATCCCGGAGCCGTTCGGGCAGGCCGCCACGCAGGCGCCGCAGCCGATGCAGGCGGCCGACTCGAAGGCGGCGTCGGCGTCGGCCTTGGCCACCGGCACGGCGTGCGCCTCCGGTGCGCTGCCGGTGGGCGCGGTGACGTAACCGCCGGCAGCGATGATCTTGTCGAAGGCGTTGCGGTCGACCACCAGGTCCTTGATGACCGGGAAGGCCCGAGCCCGCCACGGCTCGATGTCGATGGTTTCGCCGTCGGAGAACTGCCGCATGTGCAGTTGGCAGGCGGTGGTGCCGCGCTGCGGGCCGTGCGCGTCCCCATTGATCATGAGACCGCACATGCCGCAGATGCCCTCACGGCAGTCGTGGTCGAAGGCGACCGGCTCCTCACCGGCGAGGATGAGCCGCTCGTTGAGCACGTCGAGCATCTCCAGGAACGACATGTCCGGGGAGACGTCGTCGACCTGGTACTTCACCATCCGACCCGGGTCCTGAGGGCCGGACTGACGCCAGATGCGCAGGGTCAGGTTCACTTGTAGCTCCGCTGCGTGGGGTGGACGTATTCGAAGTTCAGGTTCTCCTTGTGCAGCACCGAGGGCTCACCCGTGGCGGTGAACTCCCAGGCCGCGACGTACGCGAACCGGTCGTCGTCGCGCTGCGCCTCGCCCTCGGGGGTCTGGTGCTCGGCGCGGAAGTGGCCGCCGCAGGACTCCTCCCGGTGCAGGGCGTCGATGCACATCAGCTCGGCCAGCTCGAAGAAGTCGGCGACTCGGCCGGCCTTCTCCAGCGACTGGTTCAAGCCCTCGCCGTTGCCCGGCACCCGGACCCGCTGCCAGAACTGGTCCCGCAGGCCACGGATCTCGTCGATCGCCTTGCGCAGCCCGGCCTCGGAGCGCTCCATGCCGCAGTGCTCCCACATGATCTGGCCCAGCTCGCGGTGGAACGAGTCCACCGTCCGGTCACCGTTGATCGCGAGCAGTCGCTGGACGCGGTCCTCCACGTCGCGACGGGCCTCGACGGCCGCCGGGTGGGTCGCGTCGACCTTGTCGAACGGGCCGGCGGCGGCGAGGTAGTTGGCGACCGTGTTGGGCAGCACGAAGTACCCGTCGGCCAGGCCCTGCATCAGCGCCGAGGCGCCGAGCCGGTTCGCGCCGTGGTCGGAGAAGTTCGCCTCACCGATGACGAACAGGCCCGGGATGGTCGACTGGAGGTCGTAGTCGACCCAGAGGCCGCCCATCGTGTAGTGCACGGCGGGGTAGATCCGCATCGGCACCTCGTACGGGTCCTCGCCGGTGATCCGCTCGTACATCTCGAAGAGGTTGCCGTACTTGGCCTCGATGGCCTTGCGGCCCAGCCGGTCGATGGCGTCGGCGAAGTCGAGGTAGACCCCGAGCTTCGTCGGGCCGACACCCCGACCCTCGTCGCAGACGTTCTTCGCGGCCCGGGAGGCGATGTCCCGGGGCACCAGGTTGCCGAAGGACGGGTAGATGCGCTCCAGGTAGTAGTCGCGTTCGTCCTCGGGGATGTCGCGCGGGACGCGGTCGTCACCCTTGGCCTTCGGCACCCACACCCGGCCGTCGTTGCGCAGCGACTCGCTCATCAGGGTCAGCTTCGACTGGTGGTCGCCGGAGACCGGGATGCAGGTCGGGTGGATCTGGGTGTAGCAGGGGTTGGCGAAGTACGCGCCCTTGCGGTGCGCCCGCCAGGTGGCCGTGACGTTGCAGCCCTTGGCGTTGGTGGAGAGGTAGAAGACGTTGCCGTAGCCGCCGGAGGCGAGCACCACGGCGTCGGCGAACTCCGTGGTGATCTCGCCGGTGACCATGTCCCGGACCACGATGCCCCGGGCCTTGCCGTCGACGACGATCAGCTCCAGCATCTCGTGCCGGGCGTTCATCTCCACGTTGCCCAGGCCGATCTGCCGCTCCAACGCCTGGTACGCCCCGAGCAGCAGCTGCTGGCCCGTCTGGCCCCGGGCGTAGAAGGTGCGCTGCACCTGCGCGCCGCCGAACGACCGGGTGTCGAGCAGACCGCCGTACTCGCGGGCGAAGGGCACGCCCTGCGCGACGCACTGGTCGATGATGTTGACCGAGACCTCGGCCAGCCGGTGCACGTTCGACTCGCGGGAGCGGAAGTCACCGCCCTTGACGGTGTCGTAGAAGAGCCGGTGCACCGAGTCGCCGTCGTTGCGGTAGTTCTTGGCGGCGTTGATGCCACCCTGCGCGGCGATCGAGTGCGCCCGGCGGGGGCTGTCCTGGTAGCAGTACGACTTGACCCGGTAGCCCTGCTCGGCGAGCGTGGCCGCGGCGGAGCCACCGGCGAGGCCGGTGCCGACCACGATCACCGTCATCTTGCGGCGGTTGGCCGGGTTGACCAGCTTCGCCTCGAAGCGGTGACGTTCCCAGCGGGTCTCGATCGGGCCGTCGGGAGCCCTGGTGTCGGCGATCGGGTCGCCGTCGGTGAACAGATCCATGGTCAGGACACCAATCCGGTGAGTACGGCGAGCGGCACCACGAGGAAGCCGGCGCAGAGCGCGACGGCGAAGACCAGCGCCACCACCCGTGCCCGCTGCTCGCCGCGCGGGGTCTGCTGGCCCAGGCTGCGCAGTGCGCTGAACGCGCCGTGCCGCAGGTGGAAGCCGAGCGTGACGATCGCCAGCATGTAGAAGGCCGTGACGTACCAGCGCTCCGGGGCGAAGTTGGCGACCACGTTCGCGGACGGCCGGGACGGGTCGCCGACCGGGTTCAGCGTGCCGGTGGTCAGGTCGAGGATGTGGTAGATCACGAAGAGCAGGATGATCACGCCGCCCCACCGCATGGTCCGGGCCGCGTAGCTGCCCCGGACCTTCTTGCGGTGCGCGTAGCGGACCGGGCGGGCGGCGCGGGCGCGCAGAGCCAGGACGGTGGCGGCCCAGATGTGCAGCAGCACCGCCGCCAGCAGGCCGACCCGCTGGATCCACAGGAACCCGGTGCTGGGCAGCACTGGGACGCCGAGGTCCCGCAACCAGTGCGCGTAGTGGTCGAACGAGGTCGCGCCCGAGAAGATCTTCAGGTTGCCCACCATGTGGGCGATGAGGAACAGCACCAGCAGGATGCCCGTCGCCGCCATGACGGCCTTGAGGCCGACATTGGATCGGATGGGCGAGCGGGTTCTCGTCGTGACTACCACTCAACCGACGCTAGGAGCACTTCGATCAGTCGTCCAATGCATCGACACCGCAGCCTTGATAGCCATAAGCTATGTAGATGCAGCTCCATCAGCTGAAGTACTTCGTCGCGGTGGCTGAAGTACGACATTTCACCCAAGCGGCCGACATCGTGGGCATCACCCAGCCCTCATTGAGTAAGCAAATTCACGCGTTGGAGGACACTCTCGGCGCACCTCTGTTCGAGCGGGTAAGGGGCAACATAACGCTGACCGCGGCGGGGGAAGTGCTGCTGCCGTTGGCCAAGCGGATCCTGGCCGACGTCGAGACCGCCACCCGGGAGGTGCAGGAACTGGTCGGCCTGCGGCGTGGCCGGGTACGCCTCGGCGCCACCCCCAGCCTCGCCACTTCCCTCGCCCCGCCGGTGCTCCGCCGGTTCCGCGACGCCCACCCGACCGTCGACCTGCGGATGGAGGAGGGCGGCTCGCAGGACCTCGTCCGTGACCTGCTCCGGGGCGACCTCGACCTCGCGTTGATCATCATGCCCGCTCAGGGCACCGATCCCGGCCTACGGGCCGACCCGATCCTCACCGAGAACCTGGTGGTCGCGTCGGTCGACCCGGTGCCCACCGCCACGCCCGGCGCCGACCTGCGCATCACCGATCTGCGCGAGCAGCCGATGGTGATGTTCCGCGAAGGGTACGACCTGCGCGACGCCACCCTTCAGGCGTGCCGGGACGCCGGCTTCGAACCGACCCTGTCGGTCGACGGCGGGGAGATGGACGCGGTGCTCAGCTTCGTCGAGGCCGGGCTGGGCATCGCCGTGGTCCCCGGCATGGTGGTGGCCCGCCGGGCCGGCATCCGGGTCACCCGGCTCGCTCCTCCGGGCGTACGCCGCACCATCGCCGTGGCCCGCCGCCGGAACGCGGTGCCCACCCACGCCGGCCGCGAGCTACGCCGCATCCTGCTCGACTACGTGCACACCGCCACCGCCGCCGCCCAACTGCCCCCCGGTGTCGAACCCCTGCCCTAGTCCTTGTTGATCATGAGGTTGTCGGCGGTTTTCGATCTCAGAAGTGCCGCCAACTTCATGATCAACGAGGTTGGGGGGTTTCGGCGTCGTCCATGGCGCGGTAGATGCGTTGCTCGGAGACGGGGTGGGGGGTGCCGAGGGCCTGGGCGAAGATGCTCACTCGCAGTTCCTCGATCATCCAGCGGATCTGGCGCACTGCGGGGGAACCGCGGCGTGCCGGGGGCAGGGCGGCGAGCAGCTCGTCGTACTCGCGTTGCACCACCGCCACGCGGTCCTGCTGCTGCTTGTCCCGGGCCGGGTTACCCGGCAGCCGGTCCAGTCGACGCTCGATCGCGGTCAGGTAGCGCAGCAGGTCGGGCAGCCGGGCGTAGCCGGCCTCGGTGACGAAGCCGGCGCGCACGAGACCGGTGAGCTGGTTGCGGATGTCGGCCAGGGCGGCCACCACGGCCAGGTTCCTCGTCGCGCCGAGGCGCTGCTGCACCGCGTACGCGGCGGCGAGCACCGCCCGGACCCGGTCCATCACCGCCACCACCGTGTCGACCAGCTCAGCCCGGACCTTCTCGCGCAGCGCGGCGAAACCCGACTCGTCCCAGACCGGCCCGCCCGCGTCGGCGATCAGCCTGTCGATCGCCGCGCCGGCCGCGTCCTCGATCAACGCCTGCACCCCGCCGTGCGGGTTGCGGGACAACGCCAGCTTCGCCTCGTTGCTCAGTCGCCCCTGGAGGAACTTCGCCGGCGACGGCACGGTCAGCCGCAGCAGCCGACGGGTACCCGCCCAGTGGGCGGCCTCCTGCTCGGCCGGGGAGTCGAACACCTTCACGCCGACCGTGGCGCCCTCGTCCACCAGCGCCGGGTAGGCGGTCACCGCGTACCCGGCCCGTACCTGCTCGATGGTGCGTGGCAGCGTGCCGATCTCCCAGCCGGTCAGCCCCGTGCGGGCCAGCTCCGGCGCGGCGGCGGCCACCACCTGACGTACCTCGGCCTTGAGTTGACGCTGCAGGGCCGGCAGGTCCTTGCCCTCGGCGACCGGTGTGTCGTCGTCACCGAGCACTCGGAAGGTGACCCGCAGGTGCGGCGGCAGCTTGGCCAGATCCCAGGCGTCCCGGGGCACGGTCACCCCGGTCATCCGCCGCAACTGCCGGGTCAGCGCGTCCAGCAGCGGCTCCTCACCCGGGGTGATCGCGGCGAGCGCGGCGCGGGCGTAGTCGGGGACCGGCACGAAGTTGCGCCGTACCGGCTTCGGCAGCGACCGGATCAGCGCGACGACCAACTCCTCACGCAGCCCCGGCACCTGCCAGTCGAAGCTCTCGGCGGGCACCTGGTTGAGCAACGGAAGCGGGATGTCCACCGTCACGCCGTCGGTCGCCGTACCCGGGTCGAACGTGTACGTCAGCGGCAGCGCCACCCCGTCGGCCCGCCACTCGTCGGGGTAGTCGGCCCCGTTCAGCCCGCCGCGACCCGCGTTGACCAGCAGTTCCCGAGTGAAGGTGAGCAGTTCGGGCTGCTCCCGGCGGGTCTTCTTCCACCAACTGTCGAAGTGCCGCCCGGAGACCACCTCGGCCGGAATCCGCTCGTCGTAGAACTGGAAGATCGTCTCGTCGTCGACCAGGATGTCGCGCCGCCGAGCCCGGTTCTCCAACTCCTCGATCTCGGTCAGCAGCCGCTGGTTGTCCCGCCAGAACTGGTGGTGGGTGGACCAGTCGCCCTCCACCAGCGCGTGCCGGACGAACAACTCCCGGCTCAGCGTCGGGTCGATCCGGCCGAAGTTGACCTTGCGGGAGGTGACCAGCGGAACGCCGAAGAGGGTGACCTTCTCGTACGCCATCACCGCCGCCTGCTTCTTCTCCCAGTGCGGCTCGCTGTAGCTGCGCTTGACCAGATGCTGAGCGAGCGGCTCGACCCACTCCGGCTCGATCCGCCCGTTCACCCGCCCCCACAGCCGGGAGGTCTCCACCAACTCGGCGGCCATCACCCAGCGGGGCGGCTTGCGGAACAGCGCCGAGCCCGGGAACAGGGCGAACTTCGCCCCGCGCGCGCCCAGGTACTCGTGTTTCTGGGCGTCCTTGAGACCGACGTGCGACAGCAGGCCCGGCAACAGCGACTGGTGCACCTTCGGTGTGTCGATCTCCTCCGGCAGGTCCGCGCCGCCCTGCCGTCGCCCGCCGCCGTCGGGCGCACCGTCCGCGCCGCCCCGCCGACCACGTCCCCGGCTCTTGTCGTCAGGGGTACGCAGCACCTGCCGCAACTGGCTGACGATGTCCTGCCACTCCCGGACCCGCAGATAGTTGAGGTACTCGGCCCGGCACATCCGGCGGAACGCGCTGGAGGAGAGCGCCCGCTGCTGCTCCCGCAGGTACCGCCACAGGTTGAGGTACGCGACGAAGTCGGACTCGGCGTCGGCGAACCGGGCGTGTGCCTGGTCGGCCTGGGCCTGCCTGTCCGCCGGCCGCTCGCGCGGATCCTGGATCGACAGGGCCGCGGCGATCACCATCACCTCGGTGGCGCAGCCGTTGCGCTCGCCCTCCAGGACCATCCGGGCCAGGCGGGGGTCGACCGGCAACTGGGCCAGCCGCCGGCCGAGCGTGGTGAGCCGTTTCGTCGGCTCGCTCTCGGCCGGATCGAGCGCACCCAGTTCGTGCAGCAGGTTCACGCCGTCGGTGATGTTGCGCCGGTCCGGCGGGTCGATGAACGGGAAGGCGGCGATGTCGCCCAGGCCGATGGCGGTCATCTGGAGGATGACCGAGGCCAGGTTGGTCCGCAGGATCTCCGGGTCGGTGAACGCGGCACGGGAGTCGAAGTCCTGCTCGTCGTAGAGCCGGATGCAGATGCCGTCCGAGGTACGCCCGCAGCGGCCCTTGCGCTGGTTGGCGCTGGCCTGCGAGATCGGCTCGATCGGCAGCCGCTGCACCTTCAGCCGCTGCGAGTAGCGGGAGATCCGGGCGGTGCCGGGATCGACCACGTACTTGATGCCGGGCACGGTCAGCGAGGTTTCCGCGACGTTCGTGGCCAGCACCACCCGGCGTCCGCCGTGCGGGGCGAAGACCCGGTGCTGCTCGGCGACGCTGAGCCGGGCGTACAGCGGCAGGATCTCGGTGTTGTGCAGGGGCCGCCGGTTCTGCACCAGCCTGCCCAGCGCCTCGGCGGTGTCCCGGATCTCCCGCTCACCGCTGAGGAAGACGAGGATGTCACCCGGCCCCTCGGCGGCCAGTTCCTCGACGGCGTCACCGATGGCCTGGATCTGGTCGCGGACGTTCTCCTCGTCGGCTTCCTCCTCGTCGCCTTCGGCGACCTCGACCAGTGGCCGGTAGCGCACCTCCACCGGGTAGGTCCGGCCGGAGACCTCCACCACCGGGGCCGGCTCGCCGTCGGGATGCTCGGCGGTCGGCGGCCCGGCGAAGTGCCGGGCGAACCGGTCGGTCTCGATGGTCGCCGAGGTGATGATCACCTTGAGGTCGGGACGGCGGGGGAGGAGCTGCCGGAGGTACCCGAGAATGAAGTCGATGTTGAGGCTGCGCTCGTGCGCCTCGTCGATGATCAACGTGTCGTACTGGCGCAGCATCCGGTCGGTCTGCAACTCGGCCAGCAAAATGCCGTCGGTCATCAACTTGACCAGGCTCTTCTCGCCCACCTGATCGGTGAAGCGCACCTTGTAGCCGACCACGTCACCGAGTTCGGTCCCCAACTCCTCGGCGATCCGGTCGGCCACCGTACGCGCGGCCAGCCGCCGGGGCTGGGTGTGCCCGATCAGGCCGCCGATGCCGCGCCCCAGCTCCAGGCAGATCTTCGGCAACTGGGTGGTCTTGCCCGAGCCGGTCTCCCCCGCCACGATCACCACCTGGTGGTCGCGGATCGCCGCCGCGATGTCGTCCTTACGCTCGCTCACCGGCAGACTGGCCGGGTAGACGATCTTCGGGACCGCCGCCTTCCGCCGCTCCAGCCGGCCCTCCGCCGCAGCCGTCTCGGCGACGATCTCCGCCAGCACCGACTCGCGTCGCTGCGGGTCGCGAAGCTTCCGCAGCCCATCGAGCCGACGGCGCAGGTGACGCTGGTCGCGGAACATCAGCGGAGTGAGGCGACCCTGCAACTCGCGGACGGAATCGGTCGCGGCGGATGAGGCTGGATTCTGCATATCGTGGCCAAGAATAGGCAGCCGACCGCCGGTCCGCCTCCCGGTTACCCGCCCGTGCTTGGCTTGCTCGACCCGGCTGGCCTTGGCACCTCCCGTGCTCTGCTCGACCCGGCCGTGCTCTGCTCGACCCGGCCGTGCTCTGCCCGACCCGGCCGTGCTCTGCTCGACCCGGCCGTGCTTCACCCGGCGCAACGGTTGCGGCGGGTAACTGATGCGTGGGTTGAAGCAGAGCGGCAGGGGGACGTACACCTTCCCGACGATGCCGCGCAGGGCGTACCAGGGTGGGGCGGTGGCGTGTCACCGTCGACGGGGAGGTCTATCGTTGGGCGCCGGGCCGGGCCGGGCCGGGAGCGGGACACGGGGACGCCGATGATGATGCGTGACACCGATAGGGCGCTGGTGCAGGCTGCCAGCGCGGTCGCGAAGCTGCGTTGCCGCAGCGCCACCCACACCCTCGCCACGGCGGCCCGTACCGCCGACGGCCGGGTGATCTCCGCAGTCAACGTGGTGCACGCGACGGGAGGGGCCTGCCCCGAGACTGTCGCGCTCGGCACCGCCGCCACGCAGGGCGTGGCAGAGCTGGACACGATCGTCACCGTCGGCGACCGCGGCCAGACCCTGGTCACCCCCTGCGACGCGTGCCGCCAGCTCCTGGCCGACCGCTATCCGGCCTTACGCGTCATCGTCGGCAACCCCGAGGACCCGAAGGTCGTGCCCGTCACCGACCTGACCCCAACCATCCCCAACTAGCCCGCCCCGCTCCCAGCCGTGATCCACGAGACGTGCAGTTTCGGGGAAGATGCTGCCTCCGGTCGCGGCGAGGCGACATCTTCCCCGAAACTGCACGGCGACTCCGGGGCGACTGCGGGGCGACTTTGTGGGTGGTGGCTGCTTGCGGCGGGTTGTCTGTGGGCGGGGTCAGCGCGTTGGGGTACGGAGGGCTTGGCGGAGTTCGGCGAGGAAGCCGTCGAAGTCCTCGCGGAGTCGTTGGGCGGTCACGTGCAAGACGATCCAGCCCTCGCCGAGCAGGCGGTTGAGGCGTCGCCGGTCGCGATGGAGTTGCTGCGGGTCGTCGTGCCAGAGTCCGTCGTACTCGACGGCGATTTTGAGCTTTGGCCAGGCGAGGTCGACCCGGGCGACGAACCTGCCGTCGCGCTCAACCACGAACTGGGTGACGGGCCGGGGAAGACCGGCCAGCAGGATCCGCACTCGCAGCCGCGATTCCTGGGCCGACTCCGCGCCCGGGTCGGCCAGCTGTGCCACCCGAAGCATGCGTCTCCAGCCTCGGGCGCCGCGACGACGGTCCACCACTTCCCGCAGCTGATCGGCGCGTACGAGTCGCTGGCCGAGTAGCCGGTCCACCACGACCACGGCCTCCTCGACGCTGAGCCATTGAGCCAGATCCCAGCAGGTACGCAGCGGCGTGGTGACCGGCATACCAGCGTGCGCCAGCACGTCGATCTCGGCGACCTCGCCGGTGTGCACAGCGAGACCGGCGACCGGCCCGAACCGGAGCCCGGTCGGCACTAGGATGTCAAGCGGTTCGGCATCCCCGATGAACCCGGCACCGAACAGTGCGGTGGCGCTCCGACCGGCGATCACCGCACCGGGTGGCAGAACCCACCGCGCCGCGGCTAGGCAACGGGTGCGGTGCGAGAGCGTGAGCTGTGCGTCGGCGTACACGTCCCGGAAGACCGGGCGCCATGCGCTGCTGCGCAGCTCGCCCCGGGTCAGCAGCCCTCGGGCCACAGCACGGGAACCACGGAAGACGCGCCCACGCAGTTGCGGTGGACGCCGAGCGGAAGTTGGCATGTCGTCCACGATGGACGACTGGGAGTACTCCCCGACACCCCTGTGGATAACCCGCCGCACCACACCACGCGACCCGCCCAACCCGCACCACACCACGCGACCCGCCCAACCCGCACCACACCACGCGACCCGCCCAACCCCGCGCCGCGCCGCCAATCCGCGCGCAACCCCACCTCGCTGCGCCGCCACGCGAGGCACCGGTCGAGCAACTTCAACGCGACGTGACGTGACGCGACGTGACGTGACGTGACGTGACGCGACGCGACGCGACGTGACGTGGGGGGGTGGGGGTGGGGGTGGGCGGGTCGGGTTCAGGCGGCGGCGGACCAGATGGCGCGGAAGGCTGCTGCCTCGCCGGCGAGCCAGCGTTCGATCTCGTCGGGCCTGGCGTTGTCGGGCATCCGGTGGGTGATGCCCCGGCGTACGTCGACCAGAACCGGCTCGGCGTGCGGGAGCACGGCGTCCATGTGACGGGCGGTCAGGTGCAGTGCCGCCAGTGTCGCCTCCTCGCTGGGCGGGGCCTCGTCGAAGTGCAGGCGGACCGCCTCGGCGTGGCCGTCTGCGTACCGGATGCCGAAGTGGGGGTTGATCTTGATGGGGAGGTCGCCGAGCATGGCCAGGGCGTCGCGGGTCTGGTTCAGGTCGACCCCGGCCGGCTCGCCGAGCGAGTGCAGCCACGCCGTCGCGCCGGGCACGAGCGACTGGTAGAGCGGGCGCCAGCGGGGCTTGACCACGTCGACCACCTGCGCCAGGTGGGTGCCGCCGGTGTGGAAGGCGATGTCGGCCTTGAGGGCCTTGACGAACTGGCCGTGCGGGTTGAACCCGGAGCGGCTCGCCCGCTGTCGGCGTAGGCCGCCGACGAAGCTGGCCTTGGTCGGGCCGGTGCGGTCGACGTACCGGGTGAAACCGAGGAGGGTTGCGTACGGCGTGAGGGGGGCGGAGATGGGCGCGGTCACGAGCATCCTCCCAGTTCAGGAACTCGATTAGTACATACATTCTAATCGACGAGCCTGATATCGCCCAGGGTACGAAAGGGGCCGCCCGGGCATCCCGGACGGCCCCTCGTAGGAAAATTTTCAGAGCTGGCCGACGTCGGTGATCCGGACGACGGCGGCGCCCGCTTCGTCGGAGGCGGCCAGGTCGACCTCGGCGCTGATGCCCCAGTCGTGATCGCCCTCCGGGTCGTCCAGAATCTGCCGTACGGTCCAGCGCTCCCGACCCTGTTCGATCATCAGCAGCGCCGGGCCGCGGGCGTCCGGACCGGTCCCGATCCCGTCGTACGACTCGAAGTAGGGCTCCAAGGCGTCGGCCCAGGCGTCGGCGGGCCAACCGGAGTCGGCGTCCAGCTCGCCCAGCGCGTCCCACTGGCGCAGCGCGGCCAACTCGACCCGCCGGAACAGGGCGTTGCGCACCAGCACCCGGAACGCCCGCGGGTTGCGGGTGACCGCCGCCGGCCGGTCGTCCAGGGCGGCGGCCACCTCGGGCAGGTCGGTCGGGTTGCGCAGTCGCTCCCACTCGTCGATGAGGCTGGAGTCGACCTGGCGGACCAGCTCGCCCAGCCACTCGATCAGGTCGACCAGTTCCTCGGTCTTGGCCTCCCCGGGCACCGTCTGCCGCAGCGTCTTGTACGCGTCGGCGAGATAGCGCAGCACCAGCCCCTCCGAGCGGGACAGGCCGTAGAACTGCACGTACTCGGTGAAGGTCATCGCCCGCTCGTACATGTCCCGCACCACGGACTTGGGGGAGAGCTGGTGGTCGGCCACCCACGGGTGCCCCCGCCGGTACATCTCGTAGGCGTTCTCCAGCAGCTCCGCGAGCGGCTTGGGCCAGGTCACCTCGTCGAGCAGTTCGAGGCGGGCCTCGTACTCGATGCCCTCGGCCTTCATCGCGGCGACCGCCTCGCCACGAGCCTTGAACTGCTGCGCGGAGAGCACCTGGCGCGGGTCGTCGAGGATCGACTCGATCACCGACAGCACATCCAGGGCGTACGACGGGGAGTCGCCGTCCAGCAGCTCGATGGTGGCCAGCGCGAGCGGCGACAGCGGCTGGTTGAGCGCGAAGTCGAGTTGCAGGTCGACGGTGAGCCGGACCCGCCGCCCGGTCTCGTCCGGCTCGGGCAGTTCCTCGACCACACCGCCGGCCCGTAACGCCCGGTAGATGGCGATGGCCCGGCGGATGTGCCGGCGCTGGGCGGCGGCGTCCTCGTGGTTGTCGGTGAGCAGGTGCCGCATGGCCACGAACGCGTCGCCGGGGCGACCGATGACGTTGAGGAGCATCGAGTGGCTGACCTGGAAGCTGGAGGTGAGCGGTTCCGGTTCGGCCTCCACCAGGCGGTCGAAGGTGGGCTTGCCCCAGCCGATCGAGCCCTCCGGCGGCTTCTTGCGTACCACCTTGCGTCGCTTCTTCGGGTCGTCACCGGCCTTGGCGAGGGCCTTCTCGTTCTCGATGACGTGTTCGGGCGCCTGTACGACGACCCGGCCGATGGTGTCGAAGCCGGCCCGGCCGGCCCGGCCCGCGATCTGGTGGAACTCGCGCGCCTTGAGCAGCCGGGTCCGTACCCCGTCGTACTTGGACAGGCCGGTGAACAGCACCGTGCGGATCGGCACGTTGATCCCGACGCCGAGGGTGTCCGTACCGCAGATGACCTTGAGCAGCCCGGCCTGGGCGAGGGTCTCCACCAGCCGGCGGTACTTGGGCAGCATCCCGGCGTGGTGCACGCCGATGCCGTGCCGGACCAGCCGGGACAGGGTCTTGCCGAAGCCGGAGGTGAACCGGAACCCGCCGATGGCAGCCGCGATCATGTCCTTCTCGGCCCGGGTGCAGACGTTGACGCTCATCAGCGCCTGGGCGCGTTCCAGGGCGGCGGCCTGGGTGAAGTGCACCACGTACACCGGGGCCTGCTTGGTGTCCAGCAGCTCTTCCAGGGTCTCGTGCAGCGGCGTCATCGCGTACGAGAAGAGCAGCGGGACCGGCCGCTCGGCCGAACGGACGACGGCGGTCGCCCGGCCGGTACGCCGGGTCAGGTCGTCGACGAACCGGGTGGTGTCGCCGAGCGTGGCCGACATCAGCACGAACTGCGCCTGCGGCAGCTCGATCAGCGGCACCTGCCAGGCCCAGCCCCGGTCCGGCTCGGCGTAGAAGTGGAACTCGTCCATGACCACCTGGCCGACGTCGGCCCGGCTGCCCTCCCGCAACGCCAGGTTGGCCAGGATCTCCGCGGTGCAGCAGATGATCGGGGCGTCGGCGTTGACGCTGGCGTCGCCGGTGAGCATGCCGACGTTCTCCGCGCCGAAGACCTCGCACAGCGCGAAGAACTTCTCCGACACCAGCGCCTTGATCGGCGCGGTGTAGAAGGTCGTCCGGCTGTCGGCCAGGGCGGCGAAGTGGGCGGCGACGGCGACCAGGCTCTTGCCCGAGCCGGTCGGCGTATTCATGATCACGTTGGCCCCGGAGACGATCTCGATGACCGCCTCCTCCTGGTGGGGGTAGAGGTCCAGGCCGCGCTCGGACGCCCAACTGGCGAACGCGTCGTAGAGGGTGTCGGGGTCGGCGGTCTTGGGCAGCGCGGCGGTGAGTGTCATGGCCGGTCCATGGTGCCTGGATCACGCGCCGCGACGCCAACCGGGCCCTGGCGCCTGGCCCGGCCAGGGCGGTGTGCTCGGCTCAGCGGCGGCGGTAGATCAGGTCGGCGATCGGGCGGCCGGCGCGCAGCGCCCGTCGCTCGAACCGGGTCACCGGCCGGTTCGCGGGCCGGGGAGCGTAGCCGTCGTAGGCGTTGACCAGGCCCGGGTCGGCGTCCAGGGTCGTCCGCATCGCCCCGGCGTACTCCGCCCAGTCGGTGGCGCAGTGCAGCGTGCCGCCGACCGCCAGCCGGGAACGCAACCGCGCCACGTGCGTCGGCTGGATCAGGCGCCGCTTGTGGTGGCGGGACTTCGGCCACGGGTCCGGGAAGAAGACGTGTACCGCGTCCAGCGAGTTGGGCGGCAGCAAGTCGAGCAACTCCATCGCATCGCCCTCGACGATCCGGACATTGCCCAGGTCACGAAGGTGAATCAGGTCCAGCAGGTTGGCGATTCCCGGGGTGTGCACCTCGACCGCCAGATAATCTCGATCCGGGTCGGCGGCGGCCATCTCGGCGGTCGCGTCGCCCATGCCGGATCCGATCTCGACCACCAGCGGGGCCCGGCGGCCGAACAGGCCGACGGGTTCGAACGGGTCGGCGTCGGCGACGCGCAGCCCGTACCGCGGCCAGAGCTGCTCCAGCGCCGTCACCTGCCGCCCGCTCATCCGGCCGCGACGCGGGTGGTAGGTACGGATCGCCCGCACCGGGTGCGGCGCGGCGACGGCGGGAGTCGGGTCGGTGGAGGTCACAACGCACCGAGCCTACGCGAGCACGCGCCGGACCGGATGTGAGGTACGCCCGGTGGTGAGACCATCATCGGTGAAAGGCAGAACCGGTGTCCGGCAGTGCCCGGCGACCGCACCGGCGCACCGGGAGGGGGCATCGTGTCAGCAGCGAGACGGACTCGTCGGGCGCTCTCCGCCGCTCCGCTGCGTAGCCTCGTGGCCGTCGCTCCACTGCTCGCGATCGTCCTGGCCACCCCGCTGCTGACGGCGTCATCCGCTCGGGCCGCCGTTGTGCCGGTCGCCGCCGGGCAGACCGGCGGTGGGCTGCCTGGTCCGGCTGAGAGCGCGTCGCAGCCCGGACCGACCGTGTTCGTGGAGGTCTCGCCGAGCTTGGTGGAACCGGGCCATCTGGTCGGACTCCGCGCCAGCTGCCACGACAACTCGGTGGGCGCCATCGTCGTCTCGGACGCGTTCGGCCGGGTCGCCGTGCAGCCGCAGCGCGGGCTGCTGACCGGCACCGCGATGGTCAAGGAGCGGGTCCTCCCCGGCAACTACCGGGTCAAGCTGGAGTGCCGGGGCGGCGAGACCGCGTCCACCATGATCCAGGTCGTACGCCAGATGAAGCCCAGCCGAGGGCCGGCGACCGGCTTCGGCGGTGGAGCCGGCGACATCACCGCCAGTCTGCTGCTCCCCGGCGGTCTGGCGCTGACCGTCACCGGGATGGTCCTCTGGGTCACCGCGACCCGCCGTCGCGGCAGCCGACGGTGAGCCCGTCATGACCGCCGCCCGCACACCCCGCCCCACCAACCGCATCGGCTCCCGGCGCGCTCGCGCCGCAGCCCCGTGGACCGATCGGCGTCGGGCACCCCGCAGCGCCGGCGGATCCGTCCGCACGACGCGCTCTGGGCGCAGCCCGTGGTCGCTGCCGCTGGCGGTGGTGCTCGTGCTGGCCGGCGTGTTCGCCACCGGCGCCGGGCTCGGGCACTCCGTCGGGGGACCGCTCGACTGGACGGCCACCGGCGGCCAAGGAGGTTCCGGCGGAGCATCGAGGGTGTCCGCCGGGCGTACCGCCGCGCGGCCGGTGAGCCTGTCCATCCCGTCGATCGACGTCTCGGCGCCGGTGAAGCCGGTCGGTGACGCACCGGACGGCTCGATCGCCGTGCCGCCACTCAGTCGGCACGAGGAAACCGGGTGGTACGACCGTGGGCCGGCGCCCGGAGACCCGGGGCCGGCGGTCATCGTCGGGCACGTGGACACAAAGGGTGGCCCGTCGGTCTTCCACGACCTGGGCAAGCTGAAGGTGGGTGACACCGTCGAGGTGGCCCGGGAGGACGACTCGGTGGCCGTGTTCACGGTGAATTCGGTGGAGCACTTCCCGAAGGACCAACTGCCGGCCGACCGGGTCTACGGCCACGAGGGCCCGCCGGGCCTGCGGCTCATCACCTGCGGCGGCCAGTGGCTCGGCGGTGGCACCGGCTACGCCGACAACGTCATAGCCTTCGCCACCCTCACCACCACCCGCCCGTCCTGACCTGCCTGTCGCTGCCGCTCCGAGCCAGCAGCGGTGGGCGGTCGATCGGTCAGGGGACCTGCTGCACGACCTCGAATTCGAGGAGGGTGGCGCCGGAGGCGACGGGTGGCCGCCGCTCGGCACCGGGCGGGGTGGCGTGGGCGGCTCGGGCGGGGCCCGCGGCCCAGTCCTGGTACGCCTGCTCGGTCTCCCACCGGGTGTAGACGAAGTAGCGGTTCTCGCCGGCCACCGGGCGCAGCAATTCGAAGCCGAGGAAGCCGGGGGAGTTCTCCACCGCGCGGGCCCGGGCGGCGAACCGCTTCTCCAACTCCTCGCCGCCACCGGGCGGAACGTCGATCGCGTTGATCTTCACAACTGCCATGAGCTCACCCTAGCCGGGCGCACACGAACCAACACTGTCCCGGTAGGTGTTCATGATCCCTGCAACTTCCCTGATAGTGCTGCCCCGCGAGGCGTTGAGGCCGCAACATCGCTGAAGTTGCACGGATCCTGGGGGAGCGGGTGAGGCGTGGTCAGGCGTGGCGCGATGCTCAGAAGGACTCGACGGTGGGGGTGAGGTCGGCGTCGACGACGATGGGGGCGTGATCCGAGGGGCCCTTGCCCTTGCGGGCCTCCCGATCCACGTACGCCGACCGGACCGCGCGGGCCAGCGGGGCCGAGGCGTACACCAGATCGATGCGCATCCCCTTGTTCTGGTGGAACATGCCGGCCCGATAGTCCCAGTAGGTGAATGGGTGCGGTCCCTTCATCGGGGTGGGCACCACGTCGGTGAGGCCGAGATCGCGCAGCGCCGCCAGGGCGGCCCGCTCGGGCGGCGTGACGTGGGTGGAGTTGACGAACAGCGCCGCATCCCACACGTCGTCGTCGGTGGGGGCCACGTTGAAGTCGCCGCACACGGCCAGCGGCGCGCGGTTGGTCAGCTCGGTGTCCAGCGCGTCCCGCAGCGCCGCCAACCAGGCCAACTTGTACACGTAGTGCGGGTCGTCGGGCGTGCGGCCGTTCGGCACGTACACCGACCAGACCCGCAGCCCGCCGCAGGTGGCCGAGATCGCGCGAGCCTCCGGGTCGGGGAAGCCGGGCTCGCCGGGGAACCCGACGGTGACGTCGGCCAGACCGACCCGGGACAGGATGGCGACCCCGTTCCACCGGCCGTCGCTGTGACTGGCCACCGTGTACCCCAGCTCACCCACCTCGGTCGCCGGGAAGGCGCCGTCCGGGCACTTGGTCTCCTGAAGGCAGACCACGTCCGGGCGGGTGCCCGCCAACCAGTCGAGCAGCCGGGGTAGCCGGGCCTTCACCGAGTTCACGTTCCATGTCGCCAGGCGCATGAGGCCAGCCTGCCCCATCCCCGCTGGGACCGCTCGGCCACCGCCGGCCGACACGCGTCGAGGTCGCCGGCGCGCCGTCCGGTTCAGCTTGAAGGCCCCCGCTCAGCTCCCCGGGGTGTCGTTCGGGCGGGTCTGTTCGGCGAGGAAGCGCTCCAACTCGGCACCGAGTTCCTCCGCCGTGGGCAGCGGACCGTTCTCCGTGGCGAGCAGGTTCTTCTCACTCCGGCCCCGGGCGTACGCGTCGTACTGCTCCTCAAGGGCCTGGACCAGGGTGGTGGCCTCGTCGCTCTGCGCGACCTGGCGGTCGATCTCCACCCGCACCACCTCGGCGGCCGAGCGCAGCCCGTCCCGGGGCAGCAGCAGCCCGGTGCTGCGGGAGACCGACGCCAGCAGCACCTCGGCGGCGGCCGGGTACTCGGTCTGGGCCACGTAGTGCGGCACGTGGGCGGCGAAGCCCAGCGCGTCCCGGCCCGCCTCGCCGAGGCGGAACTCCAGCAGGTGGCCGACGCTGCCGGGGACCTGCACCCGTTGCAGCCAGGGCTCGTAGCCGGCGATCAGGTCGCGCCGGGTGGCATGCGCGGTCACCCCGGTCGGCCGGGTGTGCGGCACCGCCATCGGTATCGCGTTGAGCCCGACGGTGAGCCGTACGTCCAGCCGGGCGGCGAGCCCGGCGACGGCGGCGGTGAACCGCTCCCACTGCAGGTCGGGTTCCGGCCCGGTGAGCAGCAGGAAGGGGGTTTCGTCGTCGTCGTGGAGCAGGTGCAGCTCCAACTCCGGGTCGTCGTAGCTCTCCCAGTGGTCCTCGACGAAGGTCATCACCGGTCGGCGGGAGCGGTAGTCGAAGAGTTGATCGAGGTCGAACCGGGCGATCGGGCGGGACTCCAGCGATGTGAGCAGCTGTTCGCGGGCGAGCCGGCTCGCGTTACCGGCGTCGACGAAACCGGTGAGCGCCTGGATCAGGACCGGTTGACCGAGGTCGGGCAGATCGTCGGTGAGTTCGTAGAGCTCGTGTGGGTCGAGCACCGGTGCGGCCTCCCTGCATGTGCGTAACGCGGCCACCGGATTCACGGTGCCCCGATCGCCAGAACGTACCTGCCATCCTCGTGCATTCCTGCCGCGTCGGTCGGGCCGGCCCGGCCTAGCCGTGCGATCGGTCGACGGTACGCCGTTGCCGTGGCGGGGTACACATGGATGGGCGCCACCGAAAGGAGAGGTGATGAGCGATCCCGTGCCTGCCGAGGGCCAACCCGTCACTCCGGCTCCGCCGACGCCGGGCAGCCGGGGCGTCGAGGCCCCGCCGGCCACACTGTGGGACCGGATGCGCCAGGATCCGCAGTACGCTCCGGAGCACCTCGCGCTCGAGGCGGTGCGCCGGCTCGGTCCGGAGGCCGCGCAGTGGGTGCAGCGGATCCGGGCCGCGCAGCCCGGAATCGGCGCCGAGGCGCTGGCGGAGCAGGCGGTACGTCGGTTCGTCAACCAGGCCCGGCTCTCCGGGGCCGTCTCCGGCGCGGCCGGACTACCCGGTGCGGTGGTCGACGTCGGTGTGCTGGCCTGGACCCAGTCCCGCATGGTCCTGCACGTCGCCGCCGCGTACGGCGCCGACCCGACGCATCCGGACCGCGCCACCGATCTGCTGGTGCTGCAGAAGGTGCACAAGGTCGCCGCGAGCGCCCGGGTGGCGCTGGGAGTGGCGGCCGGGCGGGAACGGGCGGGTGCGCTCTTCGGTGGTGGCGGGCAGGCGCCGCTCGGCCGGGTGATGCTGCACCTCGGCGTCCGGCTCGCCCAGATGGCCGGGGTACGCGCGGCGAAGCGGCTCTTCGCCAAGGTGGTCCCCGGAGCGGCGATCATCCTCGGCACCTGGGCGAACTCGTCGGCCACCAAGAAGCTGGCCGAGCGTACTCGCGCGCTCTACCGTCAGCACGGCGAGTCCCGGATTCCGTTGCCACGTCGCCCCGAGGAGACCGGCGATCAGTCGGCGTAACCGGAGGAACGCCAGGTCACCTCGGCGAGGCGGGACTGGCCGGCGGTGTTGGGGTGGAAGTAGTCCAGCGGGTTGACCAGGTCCAGGTCGAAGCGGACCCGGTGCGCGGCGCCGCCGTCATAGCGGCATCGGGAGCCGTAGGCCCGGCAGGCCGCCTTCAGTTGATCGTTGTATGCGCTGATCCGTTGCCGGAATGCCGCGCGGCGGCTCCGATCCGCGGGTGCGGTCGACGTCGCCTCGGCCAGCAGCGCCGGACATATGCCCCGCCGCCAGGCGCGTGCCGCCCGGGGTTCGTCGTGGCCAACTTCCCAGAGCCGGTACAGGTTCGGGATGCTGACGACCAGGACGCGGGCCTTCGGTCGCCCCTCGCGTAGCGCCCGCAGCCCTCGGTCGACTTCGGTCCGGAAGTCGGCCACCGGGGTCATCGCGTCGACCGTGGCGCGGCAGGCGTCGTTGGCGCCGACCAGCACCGTGACGTAGTCGGCGCGGTCGCGTACCGCCGCCTCCGCCTGACCGGCCAGCGCGGACGCGCGGGCACCCGCCCGGGCATGGTTGTGTGCCCTGCCGCGCAGCCCCGGGTTCCGGTCGAGCAGCCGACGGTAGTGGCTGTCCACCCGCAGTCCGTCCCCCGTCGACCAGGAGTTGCGCTGACACGAGGTGAGGACCAGGCAGGACCCGAAGCCGGTGGTGATCGAGTCACCGAGGGCGGCGACGACTCGGGGGGAGCCGGGCTGGGCCGTGCCGCCCGAGGGTCGCGGCGCCGCGTCCCCGCCCGCCTCGCAGGCCAACGCGACGAGCGCGAGCAGGCAGACGGCGGCGGTGGTCCAGCGTCCAGGCATGACTTCCCCAGCCTCACAGCGCAGCGCGACAGCACGGTGACTCTACGCGTGCAGGCCGGGTCGGGCGCGTACTGCTGTCGGGGATGCGGCAGTGCCCTGTCGTACCCCGGGTCGGTGTGCTACGGCGGCCAGCCGCTACCGGTGCCGGGCTGCCCGTCGGTCGCCGCGCCAGGGCGCCCGCTGGCCGTGCAGCCACCAGTGCAGCGCCCGAGTGATCCAGGGCAGCACCAGGTAGGTTATCAGCGGGGTCAGGGTGAGCGTCATGACCAGCACCCGCGCCGCGGTCGGCAGCTCGGGCAGCAACCGGCCGGTCAGCAGGGTGGCGGTCAGGTTGAGCGGGAAGAGCGCCAGCCAGATGGTCACCGTCTGCTTCCAGCGCGGCGGCGACGGCGGCACCGTCGGTTCCGCGTCGAGCGGCTCGACGGCCGCCGCGCGCGGCGGGTCGAACCAGCCCTCGATGCCGGTCCGCCGCTCGACGTGGGTGTGCTCGACGATGCCCTGCGCCGACGTCAGCCACCAGTGTCGCTGCGGCGATTCCTCCCAACGGCGCAGGGTGTCCGGGTCGGAGAACCGGTACAGCATGTGCCAGTCGCCGGACCCGGGGGCGCGGCGTACCCAGCCCGCACCCAGGAAGCCCGGGAACGCCTCGGCCAGCGCGGTGCCGGCCCGCATCCACGCCACCATCTCGTCGGTACGGGTGGGGTCGGCTCGGCGGGCGACGGCGACGGTCACCGGCTCGGCATGGCTCACGGTCATGGGTCCATGTTCTCCGCCGATGCCCCGATCGGCCGGGCCGCGCGGGGCCGGTGTAACGCAACGCACGGCGCGGGCCACCGCACCTGGCCCGCCGTGCGTTGGCGGGCCGGGGTATGGCGGCGACGGTTAGCTCTGGCGGGG
Organism: Micromonospora sp. ATLC16; assembly: GCF_057196645.1. NCBI lineage: Bacteria > Bacillati > Actinomycetota > Actinomycetes > Micromonosporales > Micromonosporaceae > Micromonospora > Micromonospora sp. ATLC16. The sequence continues at coordinate 72,695 of NZ_JBXUOW010000003.1, read as the reverse complement.
CGGGGTAGGTGGAGATGATGACGAGATCACAGCCCCGGCGCGCCCGTGGCACGGTCGGTCACGCGTACAGCGCCCTGAACCTGCGGCTGGCGCTGGCCAGCTTCGGGCTCGTCACCTTGACCGTTTTCGCGGTGTTGGCGTTCCGTGCCGACGTGGTCTGGTTGGGTGTCGTCTGCGCCGTCTTCGCGGTGGTTGCCGTGGTCGACCTGATCATCATTCAACGTCGTCGCGCCGCCCGCCGCCGGGAGGAGCCCGGCGCGCGGCACTCGCTCTTCGAGTGACGGGAGAAGCAACGATGACCATCGCCACCACCAATCCGGTCAACGGCCAGGTGCTCAAGACGTACGAGGCGATGTCCGACGAACAGATCGACGGCGCGATCGAGCGGACCGACCTGGCGTACCGGCAGTTGCGCGGCACCACGATCGAGCAGCGCGGGCGGTGGCTGACCGCGGCGGCCGACCTGCTGGAGGCGGAGCGGGACGAGATCGCCCGGCTGATGACCACCGAGATGGGCAAGACGCTCGCCGCCGCCGAGGCCGAGGTCACCAAGTGCGCCGCCGCCTGCCGCTTCTACGCCACCCGGGCGGCCGAGTTCCTCGCCGATGAGCCCGCCGACGCCGAGGCGGTCTCGGCGACCCGGGCCTTCGTCCGCTACCAGCCCATCGGTCCGGTTCTGGCCGTTATGCCGTGGAATTTCCCTCTCTGGCAGGTGATGCGTTTCGCCGCGCCGGCCCTGATGGCCGGCAACACCGGCCTACTCAAGCACGCCTCCAACGTGCCGCAGACCGCGCTGCTGCTGGAGGACCTGTTCCGGCGGGCCGGCTTCCCGGAGGGCGCGTTCACCACGCTGCTGGTCGGCTCCGAGACGGTGGACCGGATTCTGAGCGACCCCCGGGTACGCGCCGCCACGCTGACCGGCAGCGAGGTCGCCGGCCGGTCGATCGCGCAGATCGCCGGTCGGGAACTGAAGAAGACGGTGCTGGAGCTGGGCGGCAGCGACCCGTTCGTGGTGATGCCCTCGGCCGACGTGGAACTGGCCGCGCAGGTCGCCACCACCGCCCGCTGCCAGAACAACGGTCAGTCCTGCATCGCGGCAAAGCGATTCATCGTGCACACCGACGTCTACGACGCCTTCGCCGAGGCGTTCGCCCATCGCATGTCGGCACTGCGGGTGGGCGACCCGATGGACGGCGACACCGACGTCGGCCCGCTGGCCTCCGAGCGGGGGCGCGACGAGGTCGACGCGCAGGTACGGGACGCGGTCGACAGGGGAGCCACGGTGCTCTGCGGCGGGGAGAAGCCGAGCGGGGAGGGCTGGTTCTACCCGCCGACGGTGGTGACGGATCTGAACCCGAGCATGCGGATGTGGGCGGAGGAGGTGTTCGGGCCGGTCGCCGGGCTGTACCGGGCTGCGTCGTACGACGAGGCGATCGAGCTGGCCAACGGCACCAGCTTCGGGCTCGGCTCGAACGCCTGGACCCGCGACCCGCAGGAGCAGCAGCGGTTCGCCACCGACCTGGAGGCCGGGGCCGTCTTCATCAACGGGATGACGACGTCCTACCCCGAGCTGCCCTTCGGCGGGGTGAAGAACTCCGGCTACGGCCGGGAACTCTCCGCCCAGGGCATGCACGAGTTCTGCAACGTCAAGACGGTCTGGATGGGGGAGGGCGCCGCCACCGCCGGCGCCGGTGCCCACTCCGAGTAGCCGCTGCTTACTCCCGTCTCCCGGTGGGTAGTGAAGCGCGGCATGACGGCGATCGCGTTTCACGCTTCCCACGAGCAGATCCACCCGCGCGAGCTGCTGGCGGCGGTGATCCACGCCGAGCAGGTCGGCTTCGACGCCGCCATGTGTTCCGACCACTTCGCGCCCTGGAGCGAGCGGCAGGGCCACTCCGGGTTCGCCTGGTCGTGGCTCGGGTCGGCGTTGCAGGCCACCGGGCTGTCGTTCGGGGTGGTCAACGCGCCCGGACAGCGCTACCACCCGGCGATCATCGCGCAGGCGATCGGCACGCTCGCCGCCATGTACCCGGGGCGGTTCTGGGCGGCCCTGGGTTCCGGTGAGGCCGCCAACGAGCACATCACCGGCGACGCGTGGCCACGCAAGGACGTACGCAACGCACGGCTGCGCGAGTGCATCGACGTCATCCGTGCCCTGCTGGCCGGCGAGGAGGTCAGCCACGACGGTCTGGTCCGGGTCGACCGGGCGAAGCTGTGGAGCCGCCCGGAGCAACCACCGGCGCTGGTCGGCGCCGCCGTCAGCGTCGCCACCGCCCGCTGGTGCGCCGAGTGGGCGGACGGCCTGATCACGGTCAACGCGCCGACCGATCACCTGCGCCGCATGATCGACGCCTACCGGGAGGCCGGCGGCCGTGGACCGGTGCACCTCCAGGTGCACCTGAGCTGGGCTCCCGCCCAGGCCGAGGCGGAGGCGATCGCCTACGACCAGTGGCGCAGCAACGTGTTCGCGCCCCCGGTCTGCTGGGACCTGACCACCCCGGAACACTTCGACGTGGTCTCCGCCGATGTGCCGATGGCCCGCCTCGCCGAGGTGGTCAACATCTCCGCCGACCTGGGCCGGCACGTTGCCTGGCTGGAGGAGTACGTCGACCTGGGCTTCGACCAGATCGCCCTGCACCACGTCGGCCAGGACCAACGCCCCTTCCTGGACACCTTCGGCGACCAGGTCCTTCCCAAACTCCGTGCCTAATCCCGTCAGTCCGCGTTGATCATGAGGTTAGCGGCACTTGTCGATCTTCAGAGTGCCGCCAACCTCATGATCAACGCGGACTGGGTGGGGGCCGGGTGGGGTGCCGGTCGCCGACGGCACCCCACCCGGGGATCAGGACACGGCGCAGGGCGCGCCGTTGACCGTGAGCAGGTCGGGCGAGGGGTTCGCGCCGCCGCCGGTGGTGGCGTTGAAACCGAACATCACCGAGGCACCCGGATTGATCCGCGAGTTGTACGACTCGCTCTTCGCGGTCACCGTGGCCCCGGACTGCGTCACCTCGGCCATCCACGCATCGCGCACCTTGGCGTCGCCGGTGAAGGCGAACCGGGCGGTCCAGCCGTTCACCGCGGCGGTGCCGGTGTTGCGGATGTTCACCTGGGCGGTGAAGCCGGTGCCGTCCTGCCACGAGCCGTAGTTGGTGTACGACACCGTGCAGGTAGGCGCCGGCACCGCAGCGGCATCGCCCTGGTCGGCCAGGAACGAGGAGATCCAGGCCAGCGCCGAGTTCCAGTTGATCGCCACCTCGTTGGTGGAGTACGAGGCGATGTCGTCGACGTAGCAGAACATCGGTGCGCAGCCTTCGAGCAGCTGCTCCACGAACGGGTCCTGGAGCGCGGCGTTCGGACCACCGGCGATCGAACCGGCCGGTGGCTTCGGCATGCTCGGGTCGAGCTGGAAGCCGAAGATCCGGCTGTGCTGGTTCTCCGCCGCGTGCTCGCCCCACCCGGTCACGTACGAGATGTTCAGCGCGTTGCGGCCGAGGATGTAGTCCATCGTCTGCACCGCGCCGTCGCGGTACTTCGCCGCCCCGGTCAGGTCGAACGCGGTGGCCAGCACGACCGCGTTGTTGATGATGGCACCGTTGCCGCCCCAGAAGTAGCTGTTCGGGTCGCCGGGCATGGGCAGCCCGTACGCCTGCCTGCGGATCTCGGCGAGGTAGCTGTCGGCGGCGGCGACGACCGACTCGCGGATCCGGGTCCGCTCGGCGGCTGGCAGCCCGTTCGGCACCGTCGCCAGGTCGAGGCGGCCCAGCGCCGCCACGCTCTGCCAGCCGAAGCCCCGGGCGTCGAAGACGTCGCCGGTGTGGTGCGGCGAGGCGGTCAGATCGGTCAGGTAGGTGGTCTCGCCGGTGGTCAGGTACAGCTCGGCGGCGGCCCAGTAGAACTCGTCGGTGACGTTCGTGTCGTCGTACGGGCCACCACCGTTGCCGGTGGACGGGGCGTACCGGGCCGGGTTGGCCTCGGCCGCCGCGTAGGCGGTCTTCGCCGCGCTGCCGCAGCGCTGCGCGAACTCCCTGTCGTACGGGGCGAACAGTCGGGCACACTGGGCGGCCGTGGCGGCCAGGTTCAGAGTGGCGGCGGTGGACGGCGGGTGCAGCTCACGCGGCTCCGGGTCGTCCTCGGGCTGCATCGGCAGCCCGGTCCAGTTCCGGTCGTGGATCTTGTGGTGGGCCATCCCGGCCAGCGGCTTGCCAGCCGGCACCTGCATCCGCATCAGGAACTCCAGCTCCCAGCGGGCCTCGTCGAGGATGTCCGGCACCCCGTTGTCCCGCTCGGGCAGCCGCAGCGTCCCGTCGCCGAGGTCGGCGCCGAAGCCGGCCGTGGCGGCGTTCTTGGTCCGCTCGAAGGCGCTCAGCAACTGGTAGGTGGCGATACCGCCGTTGACCACGTACTTGCCGTGGTCGCCCGCGTCGTACCAGCCGCCGCGTACGTCGAGCCGGTAGTCACAGGAGTTGGCGACACAGGGCACGTTGGTGTCGCCCTGGTTCGGCGCGACGTCGAGGTGACCGGCGGGACGGGCGTACTCCTCGCCGACCAGGTCACCGTCGATGGCGATGCCGCTGCGCTGGATGTAGAAGAACTGTAGGGCGTCCGACCGCAACTGGTCGTAGAGCGTGCCGGAGATGTCGAACGGGTGGCTGACCTCGCCGTCAACGGCCAGCGTCAGCCCCTGTCCTGGGGTGCGGTACGACGAGAAGTCCAGCGAGTGCACGTTCTGTGCCGACGCCTGGTCGACTCCGCGGGGCGTGGTGGTGCCGCGAGCCAGCACGGCTCCGGAGGCGGAGTGCAGCTCCCAGGGCAGCGCCTCGGTGGCGTCGGTGACCACTGTGGCGTTCTTCGGCCCGCCGGGCAGGTAGCCGACCTGGTTCACCCGCACCCGGGGGCCGGTGTCCGGCACGTACGGCTCGGGCGGGTTGCCACCGCGCAGCGAGACGTTGTCCAGGCAGACGGTCTGCGCCTCGGCGCTGCCGCCGACCTGGAAGATCAGCTGGGCGCGTTCGTCGTCGTTGGGAGCGACGAAGGTGCGCTCGACGCGCTGCTGGGTCGGCGTCGCGGCGGCGGTGACCGCGTAGTAGCCGGTGTAGGGATCGCTGCCGAGTTGCAGCACGGCGGTGACCGAGCCGCCAGGCGTGGCGGTGACGTCGAAGCCGAGGGTGTACTCGGCGCCGGCGATCAGCGGAAGCGCGTCGTGGCCGATGCCGGCGTCCCAGGGGTTGGCCAGGCCGCCGGCCACGGTGGCGCAGAGCTCGCCATCGACGACGCCGAGCGTGTTGGTGCCGTACGAGAACCAGGGTGATGAGCCCTCGCTGAAGTCACCGTTGCCGATCTGCTCGGGCGCGTCGGCGGGCGGATCTGCGAACGCGGTGCCGGCGCTGACGCCGACCAGCGCCATGGCGGTCGCCGCGGCGAGCACCGCGAGGCGACGTCGGGATGGCGTCACGGGGGAGTCCTTCCGACGAGCGGGACGGGATAGGCGTGGTGGGGGTCGAAGCTGGGAGCGCTCCCAGGTATCGGGCATGTTTCCAGGACGCGCAGGACATGTCAATCGATCGCATCCGATGAGAATTCATGTTCACCCTCGGTGAGATTTGCCGCGCCACGCCGAGCGGTCCTGATCTCCTAGAGACAACCGAGCCCTATTCCTGGCAGGCTGCGTGCCATGACCCTGAAGCTGCGTTCCGCCGGGACGAGCGACCGTGGGCTGATCCGCAGCGGAAACCAGGACGCGTTGCACTCCGGCACCTGGCTGGTCGCCGTCGCCGACGGCATGGGCGGCATGGCCGCCGGTGACCTGGCCAGCGCCATCGCCATCGGAGCCGTCGCACCGCTCGATCTGGAGACGCCGGAGGACGTGCTGGTCGCCGCGTTGCAGAACGGCATCCAGCTGGCCACCGAACGGATCCGTCAGGCGGTCGCCGAGGATCCCCAGCGGCAGGGCATGGGCACCACGCTGACCGCGCTGCTGTTCGCGCGTACCGGCAGCTGCCTGGCGCTGGCCCACGTGGGTGACTCCCGGGCCTACCTGTTCCGCGACGGTGTACTCAAGCAGATCACCCGGGACGACACTTTCGTGCAGCTGCTCGTCGACCAGGGGCTGATCACGCCGGACCAGGCCGGCAGCCATCCCCGCCGGGCCGTGGTGACCCAGGCGTTGCAGGGCGACGAGGTCTCCCCGACGTACGCGACGATGGTGCCCCGAGCCGGTGACCGCTGGCTGCTGTGCAGCGACGGACTGTCCAACGTCGTACGCGCCGAGACCCTGGCCGAGGTGCTGGTCGGCCAGCCGGAGCGGGACGCCTGCGCGCGCCGACTCATCGACCTGGCGTTGCAGGCCGGTGGCCCCGACAACATCACCGTCGTCATCGCCGACGTGGTCGACGAGTCGTGAGCCCTCAGGAACGCCGCCCGGCCCGTCGGGTCGGCGTGGCGGTGGTCGGATCCTCCGGCCAGGGGTGGCGCGGATAGCGTCCGCGCAGCTCGGCACGGACCTGGCGGTAGCCGGAACGCCAGAACGAGGCAAGGTCGGCGGTGACCGCCACCGGTCGGCCGGCGGGGGAGAGCAGGTGCAGCAGCACCGGCACCCGACCGCCACCGACTCGGGGTGCCTCGGGCCAGCCGAAGGTCTCCTGGAGCCGGACCGCGAGCACTGGTGCGGCCGGGTCGGCGTAGTCGACCCGGATCCGTGAACCGCTGGGCACCGCGATCCGCTCCGGTGCCAGCTCGTCCAGCCGCCCGGCCAGCGGCCAGGGCAGCAGCCGGCGGAGCGCACCGGTCACGTCGACGCGAGCCAGGTCGGCCCGGCGTCGGGCACCGGCCAGCTCCGGCCCGAGCCAGTGCGGCGCGCCGGCCAGCAACGCCTCGTCGGAGACGTCGGGCCAGTCGTCGCCGAGCGCGTACCGGCAGAACGCCAGCCGCTCGCGCAGCGCCCTGGCCGCCGGCGTCCAGGTCAGCACGTCCAGCCCGGTCTCGCGCAGGCCGGTCAGCAGCGCGTCGGCCACCGCCTCCCGGTCCGGTCGGGCCAGCGGACGGTCGACCAGCTCGATGGCACCCAGCCGGAGCACCTCCCTGGCCACCACGTCCCCACCCGACCAGCCGATCTCCCGCTCTGTGCGCAGCAGCGAAACCGCTGCCTCGCGGGCGGTCGCCTCGTCGAGGACGGCGGCGAGCCGGATCCGGGCGGCCGGTGCCCCGGGAGCACGGTCGGCCACCGCGACGGCCAACCAGTCGACGCCCGCCAGCCCCGACCCGGGGGCCAACTCCGCCGCGGTCCCGCCACTCATCAGGTACGCCGAACCGCCCGGCCGCCGCACCCGGGCCAACCTTTCCGGGTACGCCAACCCGACCAGCAAACCGGCGGCAAGCTCGTCGGGCAACCACGCCACCCGCTCGCCGCCCCCTCGGCCGCTGCCCGCCAGCCCACCAGAAGCCCGCGCGCCGTCCGCTCGTGGGCCCTCCGCGTGTGTGTGGTTCGCCTGGCGGGCGCCTGCTCGGCCGTCGCGGGCCTCGCCGTCGCCAGCATGGCCGTCAGCCGCCCTACCGCTCGACTGGTTGTCGCCGGTCTGACCGTCGCTCGGCTGGGCTGCCTCGGTGGACAGCAGGGCGGAGCGAAGCCGGCGAACCTCCGCGCGCCAGCGGGCGGTGGCGGCCGGGTCCGTGCCGGAGCGCAACCGACGCCAGGCGGCACCGAGATCGTCGCCGGCACCGGCCACGGTCGACTCCGCGAGCAGCGCGACCACCTGTGCGGCACGATCGGCACCGACCCGGTTGGCCCCGTCGAGCAACGCTCGGGCAAGTCGCGGATGTGCTCCGACGGCGACCACGGCCCGGCCCCGCGCGGTGATCCGCCCGTTCGCGTCAATCGCACCGAGTGCGGTCAGGGTCTCGCCCGCCACCGTCATCGCCGCAGCCGGCGGCACATCGGGTAGCGCGAGCCCGGTCCCACCCGGGGCACCCCAGGCGGCGAGTTCGAGGGCGAACCCGGTCAGGTCGGCGGTGGCGATCTCCGGTTCCGGTTGCGCAGGCAACCGCTCGTGCGCCCCCGGCGACCAGCAGCGGTAGACCTGGCCGGGTGCCTCCCGACCGGCCCGGCCAGCCCGTTGGGTCGCCGCCGCGCGGGACACCGGCACGGTGACCAGGGCACCCAACCCTCGGTTCAGGTCCAGCCGAGCCACCCGGGACAGGCCCGCGTCCACCACCGTCCGTACACCTGGCACGGTCAAACTGCTCTCCGCCACCGCCGTGGCCAGCACCACCCGCCGCCGGTCTCCCGGCCGCAGTGCCGCGTCCTGCTCGGCGCCGCTTTGGCGGCCGTGCAGGCGTAGCACGTCGACGCTGCCCTGTAGTTCGACAAGTCGGCCGGCGACGGCGGCGATCTCGCCCACGCCGGGCAGGAAGACCAGCAGGTCGCCCTCCTGTTCGACGAGAGCCCGTCGGACGGTGGCCGCGACGTGATCGAGCAGTGCCCGGTCCACCGGGCCCGCGCCGGGTGGCAGCACGGGTCGGGGTGGTGGCGTCCAGATGCGGGTCACCGGATGCAGCGCCGACGAGGCCCGCACCACCGGCGCCGGCACGGCGCCGCCGAGCAGGGCGGCGAAGCGGTCCGCCTCCGGGGTCGCCGACATGGCCAACAGCCACAGCTCTGGCCGCAGGGTCGCCCGGGACTCGACGCTGAAGGCGAGCGCCAGATCCGCGTCGAGCTGACGTTCGTGAATCTCGTCGAGCAGCACCGCATCGACGCCGGCCAACTCCGGGTCGTGATGCATCCGGCGTACCAGCAGCCCGGTGGTGACCACCTCGATTCGGGTACGCGGTCCGGCCCGCCGTTCGCCCCGAACCGCGTAGCCGACCCGACCGCCGACCGGCTCCCCGAGCAGCGCCGCCATCCGGCGGGCCGCAGCCCGGGCGGCCACCCGGCGAGGCTGAGCGACGATCACCCGCCCGTTCACCGCGTCGGCCACGGCGAGCGGGGCGAGGCTGGTCTTACCGGTGCCCGGCGGGGCGACCAGGACCGCGCTGCCGGCCGAGCCCAGCGCCGTCACCAGCGCCGGCAGCACCGCCCGCACCGGCAGGTCGATAGGCACGTCGGAGAGCACGGCCCAGTCTCGCACCGCCTCTGCCCCTGCCCTCACCCCTGCGGTGATGGTTGGGCTGTTCTGGCCGTGTCTGCTCGGGCGGACGGTCGACTATGGCGGCGCGGTCAGCTACGGACTGGGCCGCATCACGACCCGGGGCGATGGTGGGGTCAGCGGGTGTGGACGCTGGTGACGAAGGCGTTCCACGCCGATGGTGGGAAGGCCAGCACGGAGCCGTGACGGTCCTTGCTGTCCCGAACCGCGACCCTGCCGTCGATGGTGGCCACCTCGACGCAGTTGCCGTTGCCCACACTGCGCGTGCTGGTGCGCCACTTCGCCCGGGACAGGTCGAGCGCGGTCATCGCGATCCCTTCGTCGATACCCAGAGTGACCGCGATGCAGCGGTCACGTAAAGTAACGAGAAGCTTCCTTCAGGCGGATCAGGGACGCCGCTGGATCGAGCGCCAGACTGCACAGCCTCTCGTGCACAAGGCTATACGAGCGCACCTGAGCGGCCTCCTCCAGTGCCAGGCCCATGGAGAGATTTTCCAGGTAGACAACGGCCGCGTCGGCCGCGTCGGCGAACGTGAGGATCACGTATGGCGAGTTCATGGCCGGATGTCCCCCGGCGTCGAACGGAAGTACCTGGATGGTTACGTTAGGTAGTTGAGCCAGGGTTTCCAGGTGGCTCGTCTGGCCCGCCATGACGGTGCGACTGCTGACAGGGCGTAGCAATACCGCCTCGTTCAGCACCACCGACAACTCCACCGGTTCGTCGCCGCGCAGCACGTCCTGCCGGCGTAGCCGGGCGGCCACCTTGCGGTCCAGATCGTCCTCGCCGGCGGTCAGCCGGTACACCTCGCGGGCGTACGCCTCGGTCTGCAACAGGCCGGGCACCGCCTCGGCCTCGTACGTGCGCAGGGTGGCGGCCTCGGCCTCCAGTCCCACGTAGAACTCGAACCATTCCGGGAGTACGTCGCTGTAGTGCTGCCACCAGCCGCGCTGCTGTGCGCCCCGGGCGATCTCGATGAGCGCCTCGGCGTCGTTGCCGGTGACCTGGTACAGCGCGAGCGCGGCCCGGACATCGCGCGGCTTGATGCCGATCTGCGCGTTCTCGATGCGGGACAGGTTGCTCTTGGACATGTCCAACTGTCGGGCGGCGACATCCAGGGTCATTCCGGCGCGTTCCCGCAACTGGCGTAGTTCCCGGGCGATGCGGCGGCGTCGAACGGTGGGGCTCGCGGTCACCCTCCGAGTCTGTCACGGGAAAAGGCGCAGGTCGCTTCACCACGGAGTGCAACTGGTAAAAACGGGAGTTGCGTTGCAGTTGCGCTCGGTGCATCCTTTCTCGGTCAGCGATCACTGTGGACGGCCGGCTCGGGAGGACGTGTGCTCACCGCCGACGAGTTCTTCCTGATCGCGCACAACGACACCCGCGGCAAGGCGAAGCTGCACCCGGCGGCCACCGGCCTCGGGCTGGCCGGGGGGCTGCTCGGCGAGCTGATCCTCTATGGACACATTACCGTCGTCGCCGGTCAGGTCGGCGTGATCGACCGCCGGCCACCGGCCGACGCGTTGGCGCACACCGTACTGGATCAGTTGCTCGGTGAGGCCCAGCACCAGTCGGTGCGTACCTGGCTCAGCTTTCTCGCGCAGACCTCGGTGACCTCGGTGGGCGAGCGGCTGTCCCGGGCCGGCGTACTACGCCGGCAGGAGAGCCGGCGGCTGTTGCGGACCACAGTCACCTACCAGCCGATCGACCTCAACGTGGTGGCGTGGCCGGCGACCCGGCTGCGTGCGCTGCTGGAACGTGCCGAGCCGCCCAGTGTGCCCGACGCGACGCTGCTCGGGTTGGTCGCCGCCGCGGGGCTGACCCGGGAGGTGCTGTGGAGCGCCGGTCCGCGCGCACACCACCGACTCAACCTGATCATCCCCGCCCTGCCTGACCCGCTGAAGGAACTCGTGGCGCACACCGAAGCCGCCGTCGGCGCCGCGGTGCTGCGCGGCGCTCCCTGACCCGGTACACCCCTTCCCCAGACCGGAGCAGTTCATGTCCTCGACAGCCACAACCGAACGACCGAGCAACGTCTCCGAGGCGCTGGCCCGTGGCCGGCTCGGCGTCCCCTCAGTAATCTTCTTCGTCCTCTCCGCGGCGGCACCGCTGACCGTGGTCGCCGGCGTGGTCACCACCGGCTACGGCGTCATCGGCGTGCTCGGCATTCCGCTGGCCTTCCTGGCGGTGGCCGTGGTGCTCGCCGTGTTCTCCGTCGGCTACGTGGCGATGGCCCGTCGGATGGCCAACGCCGGGGCCTTCTACGCGTACGTGGCGCGTGGGCTGGGACGCCCGGCCGGTGTGGGTACGGCCTGGGTGGCGCTGATCGCCTACAACGCCCTCCAGGTCGGGCTCTACGGAACCATCGGCGCGGCGGCGGCACCGGTGCTGGACCGGCTGTTCGGGATCACCCCGCAGTGGTGGATCGTGGCGCTGGTGGCCTGGGCGCTGGTGGCGATCCTCGGCCTGCTCCGGGTGGACATCAACGGCATGGTGCTGGCGGCGCTGCTCTGCGCCGAGATCGCCATCATCGTGGTGTTCGACCTCGGCCAGCTGGGCAACCCGGCCGGCGGCGACGTGAGTTTCGCCGCGTTCTCGCCGGAGAACTTCTTCGTGCCGGGGCTCGGCGCGGTGCTGGTACTGGCGATCCTCGGTTTCGTCGGCTTCGAGGCAGCGGTGGTCTTCAGCGAGGAGAGCAAGGACCCGAAGCGTACGGTGCCGATGGCCACCTATCTGTCCGTGGCGATCATCGCGGTGATCTACGCGCTCTCCTCGTGGAGCATGACGGTGGCGGTCGGGCCGGACCGGATCGTCGAGGAGGCGGGTGCCCAGAGCGTCGAGCTGATCTTCAACCTGGCCGGTGCGCACCTGGGTGACACGGTCCTGACCATCGGGCAGGCACTCTTCCTGACCTCGGTGCTGGCCGCCATGATCTCGTTCCACAACACCACCGCGCGCTACACCTTCGCGCTGGGCCGGGAGCGGGTGCTGCCCGCGGTGTTCGGCCGTACCTCACCGACCACCGGCGCTCCCCGGGCCGCCTCGCTCGCGCAGAGCGCGCTCGGCCTGCTGGTGATCATCCTGTACGCGGTCAACGGCTGGGATCCGGTCCTGCAACTGTTCTTCTGGCTGGGCACCAGCGGCGGCTTCGGCGTGCTGCTGATGATCGCCACCACCGCGGTCGCGATCATCGCCTACTTCGCCCGCAGCGAGGTGCAGGAGACGCTGTGGCGGCGGTTGATCGCGCCGGGCATCGCCGTTATCGCGCTGATCGCGATCATCGTGCTGGCGGTGCAGAACTTCGCCAACCTGCTCGGGGTCGAGCCGGATTCGCCGCTGCGCTGGGCGATCCCGCTGGTCTACCCGGTGGCCGCGCTGCTCGGCGGATTGTGGGGCCTGTCGCTGCGGCGGCGACGTCCCGACACGTACGCCCGGATCGGCTTGGGCGCGGAGAGCGCGGCGGCCGTGGTGACCTCCGCGCCGCTGGCCGAGCCGACGCCCACGGCGGAGGCGCGGCGGTGACCGCGCCGGAGATCGGCCGGCTCGGCGAGGACGACGCCCGGTGGGTCGCCGCACGGATCGCCGAGGCATTCATGGTGCTGGACCAGCCGCGATGGCTGGTGCCGGACGAGGCCAAGCGGGAATCGGTGCTGGCCGGCAACTTCGAGATCATTGTCAGCCACGCGCTGCGACACGGTCTGGTGTTCGGCACCGACGATCGGGCCGGAGTGGCGGTCTGGCTGCCGTCGGTCGGTGAACCACTGCCGCCACCCGAGAACTACGATGCCCGGCTGGCCTCGGCGTGCGGGGAGTGGACCCCGAACTTCGTGCACCTGGACGAGTTGTTCGCCGCCAACCACCCGCACGCCGATCATCATCACCTGGCGTTGCTGGCCGTGCGTCCGGACCGCCAGGGCCGGGGCGTGGGCAGCGCGCTGCTGCGCCACCATCACGCCTGGCTGGACGCCAACGGCATGCCGGCGTACCTGGAGGCGAGCAGCGAGACCAGCCGCGACCTGTACGCGCGGCACGGCTATCGGGTCGCCGAACCCTTCCGGCTCCCCGACGGCACGCCGTTCTGGCCGATGTGGCGGGAGTCCGTCGCCGGCTGAGGTGACGTGAAGACGATGGTGGCCGGGTCCGAAGGACCCGGCCACCATCGCTACCACTCCTAGTACGTGCCGTCGAGCTGCCCCCGCAGCTTGGTCAGCGCCCGAGCCAGCAGCCGGGACACGTGCATCTGCGACACGCCGATCTGATCCGCGATCTGCGACTGCGTCAGGTTGCCGTAGAACCGCAGCGTCAGGATCTTCTGCTCGCGCTCGTCCAGCGTGGCCAGCGCCGGGCCGAGTGCCACCCGCAGCTCGGCCAGCTCGAACTCGTTGTCCTCACCGCCGAGCATGTCGCCCAGCTCGGTCGCGCGGTCGCCGTCACCGGTCGGGGTGGACAGCGACACCGCGTTGTACGCGCGGGCGCCTTCCAGGCCCTCCAGCACCTCTTCCTCGGTGAGCTTGAGGTGGGCGGCGATGTCGGCCACGGTCGGGGAGCGGCCCAGGGACTGCAACAGGGAGCTGTTGGCGTCGGAGATGGCCAGCCGCAGCTCCTGCAGGCGGCGAGGAACCCGGATGTCCCACGTCCGGTCCCGGAAGTGCCGCTTCAGCTCGCCGATGATGGTGGGGATCGCGTACCCGGCGAAGTCGACCCCACGGGACGGGTCGAACTTGTCGATGGCCTTGATGAGGCCGACGGCGGCGGTCTGCGCGAGATCGTCGGTGGGCTCGCCGCGACCGCTGTAGCGGTGGGCGAGGTGGTTGGCCAGCGGCAGCCAGGCCTCGATCGCCCGGTCCCGCAGCGCGGCCCGGGAGGGGTGCCCGGCCGGCAGCGCGGCCATGGTGTTCAGCAGCTCGGCGGCGCTGTCGGTGAGCGCTCGCGGGTCGAGCTTCGGGGCCGGGGTTGCCGGCGCTGTCGCCGGTTCGGTGATAGTTGACGCGGTCATGGTGGTCCTCCCTGCACCTCGTCCGCGGATATAAGACGTGACGCTTTAGTTGGTGCTATCAGTACGTTCGGGAGTCACCCTAGCCCGATCATCTCCTGGAAAGCTAGCCGATCGGACGATGTACTTATGTGATTCCGTGGCAGAAATACGACATACCACTACACGGTGGCCGGAGATTTGCTGAGAGGCGGTCACGGTTGCGGTGAGTGGACAACCGATCGGGCGAGTGTCGGATGCCCGTTGATCCACCCCTGTCGGTTCGGCCGGGTGTGGTGACACGCCGAACGGACGAGGTGCGTCGCAGGTGGGCAGGCGGAGTGTCGCCAATCTGTCGTTGTCCCGCGGACGGGACTGGGCATAGCGTCGCGAGGTACGTCCCTGATCCGGAGGTGCCGTGCTCGATCCTGCCGTTCCCCACCTCGTCGTGAACAGCCGGACGCTGTACTTCAGCTGGCTGCCGGCGGACCCCGACGCGGTGGCGGCGCTGGTCCCCCCGGGGTTGCGGGCCCACCCGGACCGCGAGGTCTTCATGAACCAGTACGTGGTGGACGACGAGAGCCAGACCTCCGGCTTCGGCGCCTACTCCCTGACCTACCTCGGCGTCACGCTGGTCGGTATGGACGCCCCGGACGGGGTGACTCCGGGCGGCTGGTGGACCCACTACGTCACCTCCAGCGAGCGGGTACGCGGCTACGCCCTGGCCCGGGGCGCCCCGGCCGTGCCCGGCCGCACCAGCATCACCGAGCAGGGCGGCACGATCGTCACCGGGACGGACATCGAGGGCGTGCCGGTGATCCGGGCCCAGGTGCGCGTCGGCGACACCGGCCACGCCATGCACAACGGCCACCACCGCTACCTGACCGAGTTGCACGGTCAACTGGTCAGCAGCATCTATCCGGTGGTCGCCGAACCGTCCACCGCGTTCGAGATCGAGTCGGTCGAGTTCCTCGATCCGGACCACCCGGTGTACGCGTTGCGCCCGGAGAACCCGCTCACCATCGCCTGGGGCTACTACTCACCGCGCTCCTCGTTCGCCTACCCCGGCGGGTTGACGGTCCTCGGTGAGGTGGCGCCGAGCTACCAGGTGCCGGACCGGCGAGCCCGCAGCGGTCTGCCGTCGGGGTCGTAGACCAGGCGGTACGCGGGCAACGCCCAGGCCCGGATCCACCAGGGCAGATGTGGGGCACGGTGCGGTCGCAGCCGGCCGGATGGGCGTGGGCCCACCTGGCCGCCGTCGTACCAGCGTTGCAACGCGTCGGCGGCGGCGGTGATCGCGGTGACCGCGTCGTCCGGGTCGATCAGGTCCGCGTCGTCGCCGCCGGCCGGATCGCGGTCCAGGTGCTCGCGGAGCAGGCGAAGCCGAAGGTCCCGGGCGAACCGCCGGGCTCGGTCACCCTGACCGGCCGGATCATGCGGGTGGCGTTCGTCCGCAGTGTCGTCCAGCACCGCGCAGGACAACTCGCTGTCGTGGGTCCAGGACCGCCGGTTGAAGTTGTCGCTGCCGACGCAGGCCCACACGTCGTCGACCACGCACACCTTGGCGTGCACGTAGACCGGGGTGCCGGCGTGGTTCTCCACGTCGAAGACGTGCACCCGCCCCGGCGCGGTCTGCTCGCAGAGGGCCAGCGCCTGCTGGCGACCGACCGTGTTCGGCGGCAGGGCCAGCCGCCCGTCCACGTCGGGGTGGCGGGGCACCACGGCGACCAGATGCAGCTCCGGGTTGTCGCGCAGCGCCCCGGCGAAGAGTTCGGCGACCTCGATGGACCACAGGTACTGGTCCTCCAGGTAGATCAGCCGACGGGCGCGGCGTACCGCCTTGGTGTAGCCCCGGGCCACCGTGCGTTCGCCGTCCGGGGCGAACGCGTACCGGGGTCGGATCGCGGGGTAGGTGCGCAACACCTGCACGTGGTGCGGCCCGCAGACCGGCGGGTCGGGCGGCTGCTCCGGCAGCGGCCCGGCGGTGAGATCCGCTCCGCGGAGCCGGTCGCGCAGGTAGGCCAGGGGGTTCTCCGAATCCAGCGGCATCGGGTCGGTCCACCGCTCGCGGAACGTGGTGTCCAGCGCGCCCACCACCGGGCCGCGCAGCGCGAGCTGCACGTCGTGCCAGGGCGGATGGTCACCGTACGCGGCGGCCATCCGTACCGGTTGCGGGTCACCGTGGTGCGCGTCGTCGTCGCGCCGGCTGTGGCACAGGTCGATGCCGCCGACGAAGGCGACGTCCTGATCGGGGGCGGCCGGACGGCGCAGCACCACCAGCTTCTGATGGTGCGATCCACCTCGCCGGACCCGCTGGTCGAGCAGCACCTCGCCGCCGGCGGCCGAGATCGCCTCGCTGAGGTTGCGGTTCTCCTGGTGGCTGTAGGACAGCACGTCGAGGTGCGAGCGCCAGATCAGACCCTTGACCACCACACCGCGCTGGGCGGCGCGGGCGAACAGCTGGGCGATGGTCGGCCCGTCCGGACGGAGGCGCTCGTCCGGGTCGCCCCGCCAGTCGGCGAAGAAGAGGTGGTCACCGGCGCCCAGTTCCTCGACCTCGGTGACCAGCCGGTCGAAGTACGCAGCACCGTGAATCAGCGGCTCGGCGAGGTTTCCACTGGTCCAGACGGGTAACTCAGAGACCGGGTTGGCGCGTTCCGGTGCGGTGAGGAACCAGTCCTGTAGCGGCATGCTCCCGCCCTCATAGAGGTCGTTCACGTCCTCACCATACGAACCCGTGGTCGGGCCCGCACGCTGGTGGGCTGCTGGCTGCTGGCGACCGACCCGCACCCGAGCAGCGAGGAGCCGAAGTATGTCCGGCGAGCCGACGAACCCCGCGACCGAGCACCGCGAGCAGGCGGTGGAGGGTGAGCGGGGGGCACTGTTGACCGTACTGGTGATGGTCCTGCTCGGTGTGGCCGGCATCTTCGCCGTCTCCTGAGCCGGGCAGGCGGCCCCGGTCACCGGAGCCGCCCTGTGTCCGGTGGTCGATCAGGGGCGCTCGCCCCGACCCTCGGTGTGCGGCAGCCGCTCTGCCGGGACCACTCCGAGTCGCCCGGCCTGGAAGTCCTCCAGCGCCTGGAGCAGCTCGTCGCGGGTGTTCATCACGAACGGCCCGTAGTGTGCCACCGGCTCCCGGATGGGCTGGCCGCCCATGACGTAGAGGTCCAGGGTCTGGTTGCGGCTGTCCTGGCGGGCGTTCGCCTTGAACCGCAACGCGTCGCCCGGCCCGTGCACGGCCAACTGCCCGGTGCGTACGCCGCGGCCGTTGGCGCCCACGGTGCCGCGACCGCCGAGCACGTACACCAGTGCGTTGAGATCCGACCGCCAGGGCAGGTCCACCTGCGCCCCGGGCTCGACCGTCACGTGGGTGATGGTGATCGGGGTGTACGTGGAGCCGGGCCCCCGGTGGCCGGCGACCTCACCGGCGATCACCCGGATCAGCGCCCCGCCGTCCGGGGTGGTGAGCAGGGCAGCCTGGCTGCCCCGGATGTCCTGGTACTTCGGTGGGCTCATCTTGGCCGCACTGGGCAGGTTGACCCACAGCTGGGTGCCGTGGAACAGCCCGCCGCTGACCACCAGGTGCTCCGGCGGGGCCTCGATGTGCAGCAGGCCGCTGCCGGCGGTCATCCACTGGGTGTCGCCGTTGGTGATCGTGCTGCCGCCACCGTGGCTGTCCTGATGGTCGAAGATGCCGTCGATGATGTAGGTGACGGTCTCGAAGCCCCGGTGCGGGTGCCAGGGGGTGCCCTTGGGCTCGCCGGGCGCGTAGTCAACCTCGCCCATCTGGTCGAGCATGATGAACGGGTCCAGCTCGCTCATCGGCACCCCGGCGAATGCCTTACGCACCGGGAAACCCTCGCCCTCGAAGCCGCTGGGCGCGGTGGTGAGCCGGCGAACCGGCCGGAACGCGGTGGACTCGTCGAGCCGGGGCAGCCGGGGCAGGACGAGGACGTTGTCGACGGTGATGGCGGGCATCGGGGCTCCTCAGTTGTCGTCGAGGCTGGTGGTGAGGGTGGCGTCGCTGCCGACGACGCCGCGCAGCCGTCGGCCGAGCCGGGTGAAGATCCGGGTGAGGAGGGCGACCTCGGCGTCGTCGAGGTCGTCCATCAGGTGGGTACGCACGGAATGTCTGTGGTGTGGTGCGGCCTCCCGCAGCGCCAGTAGCCCGGCAGCGGTCAGCACCGCCTCGCTGCCCCGCCCGTCCTCGGGGCAGGGTTGCCGGACGACCAGGCCCCGCCGCTGCATGGCGGAGACCTGATAGCTCAGCCGGCTGGGGGAGAAGACCAGGCGGTCGGCCAGTTCGCCCATCCGTAGGCGTTGCCCGGGCACCTCCGAGAGCAGCACCAGCACGTGGTAGTCGGCGAAGCTGAGCCGGCTGGTGGCGCGTAGGTCGTCCTCCAGCCGGGTGAACAGCCGCTGACTGGCCTCGATGTACGTCCGCCATGCGGTCAGGCGGTCGGGATCCAGGCTCTCGGTCACGACGCTACGGTAGCACTTATTTGAAATTTGAACAGAGTTCTCCACCTCTGGGTTCGCGTGCGTTGGGACCTGCTGAGTGGCAGTAGTAAAGCTTTGAAGGAATTGGGCCGGCGACCTCTGGGAGAAAACCGGTGCGCGTCCGGTGCCGGCGGTGTGAGACCCTGCCGCCGTGGAACTGACCGCTCCTGGCCTGCTGCTACGTCCGTGGCGGGAGGCGGACGCACCCGCCGTACTGGATGCTTGGCGTGATCCGGCGATAGCGCAGTGGAACCCGCAGGGCGATCCGCTCGACCGCGACGCCGCGTTGCGCTGGCTACGGTGGCGGGCCGACTGGTCCGGCGGTGGCCACGTGTCGTTGGCGGCGGCCGACCCGGTCGACCCGGAGATTCTGCTCGGTTCGGTGTCGCTGCACCGCATTCACGCCGGCGACGCCTCGATCGGTTACTGGACCGTCGCCGCCGCGCGTGGCCGGGGCGTCGCCACGGCCGCGGTCGGGCGGCTCAGCGAATGGGCCTTCAGCGACATCGGGCTGGAGCGGATCGAACTCTGCCACGCGGTGGCCAATCCCGCGTCCTGCCGGGTCGCCGAGCGGGCCGGCTTTCTGGCCGAGGGCATCCTGCGGCAGTCGCACCGCTACGGCGACGGTCACCGCTACGACGAGCACCTGCACGCTCGTCTCGCCACCGACTGACCGGGCGGCCCACCCACGGCGGGACCGCCCGGTCGGTGGCTTCGGACGGCGTCAGCCCGCCGTCTGCGGCGCGCGTCCACCCAGGTTCAGCCGGTCGAGCAGTTGACGGGCCTGGTCGGCCACGTCGGCCTCCACGGTGACCGCGTACTGGTTGGCCCGCAGGGAACTGGCGGAGGTGAAGTCACGCTGCCCGCCCGTCATCGCATGTGCCACGGCACCGAAGACGGCACCCCAGATCGCGCCGATGACGAGGCCGGCGAGGATCACCGCCACCCAGTTCCCGACGGTGAAGATGCCGAACAGCAGGCCGATGAACAGACCGAACCAGGCCCCCGTGCCGGCACCGACCAGCGCCGCGCGGGCGGTGGTCATCCGGCCCAGCACGGTCTCCACCAGGGCCAGGTCGGTGCCGACGATGGCGGTTCGCTCGACCGGGAACCGATTGTCGGCGAGGTGGTCCACCACCCGCTGAGCGGCTGGATAGTCCGGAAACGCGCCGATCGTCACGGTCGGTGGTCCGTGGCCGTCGCCACCGGGAGCGGCGGGGCGGCCGCCGGGGCTTGAGGGGAGGGTGCCGCCGCCGGTCACACTCGGCTGCCAGGCCGAGGGGTTCGACTGTGTGGTCATGGGTCTCCTCCTTCGTCATCGGTCGCCTTCCCGCGTCGGCGCAGCGGTAACACGCCGCTGGCCTCCGGCTGGCGCCTGTGTCGAAGTCCGCGGTCGGGCCCTGGGGCGCGTGCCCGGACGCAGCGGCACGACCCGCGCAAGCGTCGCGGGGAGACAGGGGTGGGCCCCCGGCACCGCCCGGTACGGGGGTTGGCCGAGGGCCCACGGGACGGGCGATCAGGCGCAGGCGGTGCCGTTCAGCGCGTAGCCGCTCGGCGCGGCCAGGCTGCTGCCGGTGTAGGTGCCCTGGAGACCGACGCTGAGAGTGCCGCCGCTGGGTAGGTTGCCGTTCCAGGCGGCGTTGCGGACCGTGATCTGGTTGCCGGACTGGCTCCAGTCACCGTTCCAGCCGTTGCTCAGCTGAACCCCGGAGGCGACGTTGAAGGTGAGGTTCCAGCCGTTCAGCGCCGCGCCGCGGTTGGTGACCCGGATCTCGGCGGTGAAGCCGCCGGTCCACGTGTTCGGGGTGAACGTCACCGAGCAGCCACCGCCCGGCGGGTTGGTGGTCGGCGGAGTGGTGGTGGGCGGGGTGGTGGTGGGCGGAGTGGTGGTCGGCGGGGTGGTGGTCGGGGGAGTGGTGGTGGGCGGGGCGGTGGTCGGCACCGGACCGGCTGCGATGGCCAGGTCGTACGCCCGCTGCGGCACGAACTGACCCGCCGCCGCGATGCAGCCGTCGGCCTCGCCCGGCAACTTCACCCAGAGGAACGCGTCGATGGCGGAGTCACCGGTGTTGGTGGTGCTCGGAGTGCCGATCGCCCGCCCCGGCGGGTCGCACCACTCGGAGCCGGCGGGGCCGTTGCCGTTGCGGCTGGTGTCGACGACCGCCTTCAGCCGGGAGTTGCCGGTGGCCGCGATGATCTGCTTGGCGTACGAGACCTCGTCGGCGGTGCGGCGGTAGTTCGACACGTTCACCGAGATGCCGTCGGCGCTGTTGGACACGTCGGCGGCGTTCAGCCGGGCGGCGGCCTCACCGGCGGAGAGCCAGCCACCGTGGCCGATGTCGAAGTAGACCTTCGCCGCCGAGGAACCCCGCTTGAGCGCCTTGCCGGCGTACGCCATCGAGGCCCGCACCTCGGCCTGCTGGCTTTCGTTCATGCAGCTGCTCATGATGGGGAGCACGTCCGGCTCCAGGATGATGCTGGCGGGGCGCCCACCGAGACCCGCGGCGACCTGGTCCACCCACTGCCGATAGGCCGTGTGGCTCGGGGCGCCGCCCGCGCTGTGGTTGCTGCAGTCACGGTTGGGGATGTTGTAGACCACCAGGATCGGGATCTTGCCGGCGGCGGCCGCCGCGCCGACGAAGGAGTCCACCTCGGCGCGTACGGTCGAGGTGTTGGTGGTGGTGTACCAGCGGGGCTGGGGGACGCTCGCGATCCGGTCCCGGATCACGGCGGCCTTCGAGTCGTTCGGGTTGGCCGCCACCCACCGCGCGGCGCTGGTCTGCGGGTCGACGTAGAAGGCGGAGTCGGCGGCCGCGGCGGGCGCGGGGCGCAGCGCGCCCACGCCGACGCTGCCGGCCACGGTCAGTGCCGTCGCCACGACGCCGACCAGAGCGAACGTGCTTCGGGTTCTCATGGTCTGCTCCTCGTACCCATCGAAGAAAGTGCGTGGAAGCGCTCCCACATGTCCGATAAGGTACGGGCCGATTGCGAGCTTGTGAAGAGTTTCCGGAACAATCCGGGGGACTGCCGCCTCGGCGACGCCGGGTCGTCGCCCCCGCCGACCCTACGATCATGGGGTGGATGGTGAACCGTCGGGCGTGGTGGTGATCGGTGCCGGGATCGCTGGCGTGGCCTGCGCTCGGGAACTACGCGAGGCCGGCGTGCCGGTCCAGATCCGGGAGCGGGGTCGGGTGCCCGGCGGTCGGATGGCCAGCCAGCGCTTTGACGGCCGGCCCGCCGACCTCGGCGCGGCCTACTTCACCGTGAGCGATCCCGAGTTCGCCGAGGTGGTGCGGGGCTGGCAGGTGGCCGGCCTGGCCCGCGAGTGGACCGACACGTTCGTCGCGTACGACGGTGGGGGCCGCCGCGAGGTCCGCGGGCCGATGCGGTGGGCGGCGCCGCGAGGGCTGCGCTCGCTTGTGGAACATCTCGCCCGGGACCTGACCGTGGTGGTCGACCGGCTGGTGCTCGGTGTCGGGCCGGGACCGACGGTCGACGGCGAGGAGTGCGCGGCGGTGGTGCTGGCGATGCCCGGCCCGCAGGCCGCGTGGCTGCTGGATCCGGGACTCGCCGCGGCCACCGAGGCCGTGGCACGGCAGCGCTGGTCGCCGGCCCTGGCGGCGATGCTGCGGTTTCCGACCCCCCGGCGGTGGACCGACTTCCGGGGCGCGTTCGTCAACGACCATCCACTGCTCCGGCTGGTCTGCGACGACGGCGACCGGCGCGGCGACGGTGCGGCGGTCCTGGTCGCACACACCACCGAGGGGTTCGCGACCGGGCACCTGGCGCAACCCACCGCAGCCGCGCCGGAGATCGAGGCGGCCGTACGCGACCTGCTCGCCCTGACCGACCGGGCAGAGCATGTGCACGTCCACCGTTGGACGTACGCCAGGCCGGCCGACGGGGGTGCCCCGGGCGCCGGCTTCCACCTCGACGACGACGGCATCGGGCTGGCCGGAGACGCGTTCGGGGCGCCCCGGGTGCAGACCGCCTGGCGCTCCGGCCGCGACCTCGGCCGGGCCCTGGCCCGCCGGCTGGCCTGACCCGCCAGCGGCCGACCCGTCGGCCGGTGGGTAGCTCAGGCGGCGACGGGTGCGGAGGGTGCCGCTGAGGTCTTCGTCCTGGTGCGCTTGCCGGACGTGTCCAGCAACCGCATGACCGGGGTCGCCGCTACGCCGTGTACCACCACGGAGACGATCACCACCAGGGCGACGGTGGCCCAGACGAGTTCCGCCTGCGGGAAGTCCGCCCTCGTGGTGGCGTAGGCCAGGTAGTAGAACGAGCCGATGCCCCGGATGCCGAAGGCCGCGATCACCAGGTGCTCCGCCGGTCGTCCGGGTGCGCCGCGCAGCGCCAGCCAACCGGCCAGCGGCCGGATCAGGAACACCAGGGCGAGGCCGACCAGCGCGGCGGGCCAGGTCAACGCAGCCAGCAGTCCGCTGATCACCGCACCCCCCAGCAGCAGCAACATCAGCACGGTGAGCAGCCGCTCCACCTGCTCGGCGAAGTCGTGCAGCACCGCGTGGTATTTGTGGTTGCGCTCCGCCGCCCGGATCGCGCGGGCCGCCACGAAGACCCCCAGGAAGCCGTAGCCGCCGGCCATCTCGACCAGGCCGTACGTCAGGAAGGTGGCGGCCAGCGCCAGGAACCCCTCGGCGTGTCGGGCCAGCCGCAGCTCGCTGGGCGCCCGGAAGAAGAGCTTGCCGAGCAGCCACCCGATCAGGAACCCGCCGATCAGCCCGGCGCCGACCTTGTAGAGCAGGTCGACAGTCATCCAGCGGGCCAACCAGTCACCGGGTGCGAGGCCGGCGCCGGCGATCGCGACCGCCGCGTAGACGAACGGAAACGCCAGACCGTCGTTCAGCCCCGCCTCCGAGGTGAGCGCGAAACGAACCTCGTCCTCGGAGTCCGACTCGGCGGTGGGCTCACCGACCTGGACATCGGAGGCGAGGACCGGGTCGGTCGGCGCGAGCGACGCGGCGAGTAGCAGCGCGCTGGCCGGCACCAGGCCCGCCCACCACCACCCGAGCAGGGCGACGGCGGCGATGCACAACGGCATGGCCACGGCCAGCAGCCGCCACGTCGATGACCAGCGCGCCCAACTCAGTGGTCGATCGATCTTCAGGCCGGCGCCCATCAGCGCGACGATCACGCAGATCTCGGTCAGGTGGGTGGCCAGATCACGATGAGTCAGGGGGTCCGGCACGGGCAGGTCGGTGGGCAGCGTGTAGACCAGCATCCCGAGCCCGAGGAAGGCCAGCGGCATCGACAGCGGTCGCCGCTCTACCAGCCGAGGCAGGATGCCGGCGAGCAGGGCCGCCACACCGAGCACCGCGAACGCAACGTCTACCGTCTCCACCGGACCACCTCTCGCCACGTCCGCAGCACGCGGACAGGTGGCGCACAACGTGCCCCGGTCGAGGCCGTGGTAATCCGGAAAGAATAGCGGTGCCGGTGCCAGCCGTACCACGAGCGGCCCGGATCGTCGGCCGAGTGCTCAGGCGGGTGGGAGCAGGATCTCGAACCAGACCGTCGAGCCGCGGACGGTGGGGTCGGTGCCCCAGGCGTCGCTCAGCTCCTCGATCAGACCCAACCCGCGTCCCCGGCTACTCAGCGTCTCCGTGCGCGCTCGGGTCACCGTGCCCCGGGAACCCGAGTCGGCCACCGACACGAGCAGGCGCTCCGGGCTGAGATCGACCTCCACCCGGGCCGCCGTGCCGGCGTGCAGCAACGCGTTGGTGGTCAGCTCGCTGGTGCACAGCACCGCCGCGCCGATCACCGACTCCGCGACCTCCCACTCGCTGAGCTGGGCGGTCATCCAGTGCCGTACCCGGCTCGGCGCGGTCGGCTCGGCGGGCACCTCCATCCGGGCCGACCGGCTCGGCCGCGTCGCGTACTCGACGGCGAGCACGGCCACGTCGTCCTCGGTCGCGCCGGGCACGGCGGCGGAGGCCACCGCGCACAACGACCTCGGGTCACCGCTGGGCGCCCCGGCCACCGACTCCGCCAGGCGTTCCAGGCCGTCCGACAACCCGTGCCGGCGTCGTTCCACCACACCGTCGCTGAACAGCAGCAGCGTGTCGCCGGGCACAAACGCGACGGTACGCGTCGCGGCCCGGTACCCGATCCCCAGCGGGGCACCGGAGGGCACATCGACGTACTCGGCCCTCGGCTCACCTGACGGCCCACAGCGACGCACCAGCGGCGCCGGATGGCCGGCGCTGGCCAGGGTCAGCGCCTCCCGGCCGATGTCGATGACGCCGAACGCCACGGTGACGAACAACTCGTACGTGCCGGCCTCGGCGCCGAGGCTGCCCACCAGCCGATCGAGCCCGGCGAGCACCTGGTCCGGGCGGGGGTCGTTGAGCGCCAGCGCACGTAGCGCGGCGCGTACCTGGCCCATCCGGGCGGCAGCCTGCACGTCGTGGCCCGCGACGTCGCCGAGGACCACACCCAGGTCGCCGGTGGGCAGCACGAACGCGTCGTAGAAATCCCCGCCCGCGGCGTTGCCGTCGACCCCCGGGTCGTACCGCGCGGCGATCCGCAGGCGGGGCAGGACCGGCAGGTTCTCCGGCAGCATGCTGCGTTGCAGCAGCTGGGCGGTGCCGTGCTGGGTCTCGAAGCGGCGTGCCCGTTCGGTGGCCTGCCCGACCAACTCGGCCGTGGCCGCCAGCAGCGCCCGCTCCGACGCCGACCACGGATGCGCCGAGCGGTAGCCGACGGTCAGCGCTCCACGCACCACGGACGCCCGCAGCGGTACCGCGGCCAGGGCTCGGATCTTCTGGTCGTGCCGGTCCGCCGCGAACTCGTGCAGCGGCTGGCCGTCGTCGATGAAGCTGGCCTGGCCGGTGCGGGCACTGACCACCGCCGGCGCCGACCAGCCGGCCGGGCCGCGCCGCCACAGCGGAGGGAGGCGTTCGTCCGCCTCGTCCACCAACTCGCCCCGGACCCGCCGGACCAACCGCCACCCGGTGCCGCCGCCCCCGTCGTCCACCGCGAAGGAGACCCGGTCGGCGTCGAACGAGGTGATCGCGTAGCGCAACGCGACCCGGGCCACGTCGTCCAGGGTGAGCGTGCCGGCGAGCGTCGCGGCGAATTCGCTGAGGCCCTGCAACTGGCGGGTGGCCGGGCTGGTCTCGGCCACCACGGACAGCACGCCGACGACGTGGCCGTGGCTGTCCCGCACCGGCGAGCAGGCGCGGGTGTAGACGGGCTGGTCGAGCGCGACGGCGGCATGCAGCGGGAGCGGGATCTCCCGGTCCAGGACGGGCACCCCGGTGCGATAGGTCTGCTCGACGACGTCACCGACGCCGGGGCTGTGCCAGACCTCGGCGAAGACCTCGGCGGGGGGACGGCCCATGGCGTCCGGGTGCCGGTCGCCGATCAGCTCGGCGTACGCGTCGTTGTACAGCAGCAGCAACTCCGCGCCGAGGTACAGGGCCATCGGGGCCGGAGAGGCGAGCACCACCTCGACGGTCGCCCGGACGGCGGGATCCCACGACTCGTACGGGCCGAGCGCCGTGGCACCCCAGCGGGGGTGGCCGGCGACGGTCGTGGCGCCCGGCGACGACGTGCCCGGCAGCGGGCCTGATGGCGTGGGTACTCGCCCGACCGTTCCTGGCATGAACGCAGCCTAGTC
Source organism: Micromonospora sp. ATLC16 (assembly GCF_057196645.1). Classification (NCBI taxonomy): domain Bacteria; kingdom Bacillati; phylum Actinomycetota; class Actinomycetes; order Micromonosporales; family Micromonosporaceae; genus Micromonospora; species Micromonospora sp. ATLC16. The sequence continues at coordinate 46,449 of NZ_JBXUOW010000003.1, read as the reverse complement.
CGCCCGCTCGACCCGCGTTCCCGATCATCGGCGGGGCGTGCCGGACCAGGACATCAGAGCAGTTCAGAGCCGATCCGGTGGGGTGTGTCCAGAAAAAGGGGGTGATCGGAGCGGCGTGCTGGCCGGGGGATGGGGTAAGCGCGCGGGGCAATCCATGCGACAGGAGGGACGTCATGCCGGAAACCCTCGCGGCCAGGCAGGTTGACATCGGTGACGCCGCGGCCGACATGTGGAGGTCGGTGCTGCTGTTCGTGCCCCGGGCCATCGCGTTCATCGCGATTCTCGTGGTCGGATGGCTCATCGCCAGAGCCGTGCTCAAGATCGTGGATACGGTCCTGGAACGGGTGGGGTTCGACCGGGCGGTCGAACGGGGCGGTATCAAGCGTGCGTTGGAGCGGACGCGGTACGACGCCAGTGACATCCTGGCGAGGCTCGCGTACTACGCGGTGCTGCTGTTCACCCTTCAGTTCGCCTTCGGCATCTGGGGGCCGAACGCGATCAGCGATCTGATCGCGGGCGTGGTGGCGTGGCTGCCCCGGGCGTTCGTCGCGATCGTCATCGTGGTGGTGGCCGCCGCGATCGCCAACGCGGTGCGGGACCTCGTCACCGGGGCGCTCGGCGGGCTGTCGTACGGCCGTTTCCTGGCCGACGTGACGGCGATCTTCATTCTCGCCCTGGGCGTCATCGCGGCGCTCAACCAGGTGGGCATCGCCACCACCGTCACCCAGCCCGTGCTGATCGCGGTGCTCGCCACGGTGGCCGGCATCCTGATCGTCGGCGTCGGTGGCGGTCTGGTGCGACCGATGCAGAACCGCTGGGAAGGCTGGCTCACCCGAGCGGCCGAGGAGTCGCGGGCGATCCGGGAGCAGCGGCAGGGTGCCGAGGCCGGTCGCAGCGACATGCAGCGGCAGATGGCCGACCGGCCCGGTGCCGTCCAGCCGGCCGCCCGGGGATCGGAGTCCTCGATGGCCGGGGGACGGGGGACCTACCAGTCCGGCAACGCCGGCGACGAGACCCAGCAGTTCCGTCCGTGACGGTGGTTCGTCGCGCTGGGACGGGTGTCCGCCGCATGGCGGACACCCGTCCCAGCTCACCACGGCGGCGGCTGCGGGGCCGGCGTGTCCAGCGCGGCGGTAAGCGCGCAGATCGCGACCAGACGCAGCGTCACCCAGTCCGCCTCCGCCCAGTCGACCGGGGCATCAGCCGGTTGCCAGCCGTACTCCTCGGCGGCGACCCGCACGCCGTCGGCGTAGCCGGCGAGGGCCGCGGCGGTCAACGGCCGTCGGTCCCCGCGCAGGCTGTGACGAACCGAGGCGGCGTGCTGGTCGACGGCGGCGAGCAGGCCCGGCCGGGCGTACGCGGCGGCGAGCCCGTCCAGCCCCACGGCGTTGGCGAGCGTGACCAGACAGGACCGGGCCCAGTCGACGGCGGTGGGGGAGACGACCCGGTTCGACGGCACGCACATGGGGAACGAATGTAGTCAACCCGTGGTGCCGCGACCTCGGCCGCTCGGACCGTCCGGGTGCCCACGGCGGTGTCCGGCAGGTGTCCGAGGGGATCGAGTCGGGCGCGGCGGACGGCGGGGAATCGGACGCCGCGGCACGACCGGCACCAGGAAGCACGGATGGACACCACCGACGGACCCGACGAGCAGCACCGGCGTCCGGCCGGAGTGAGCGACGACACGGTGGCCGCCCTCGGCAAGCTCGGCCATGCACTGGAGTGCGTGGAACGCGCCCGTGGCCAGCTCTACTCGCTGCACCAGCCCATCGGGCACGCCGATCTGATGCTCGACGACGGGCCCACGAGGCGCGCCCGGCCGGCGGACCATGAACCTCGGTCCGGCCCAGGCGGGCCGACTCGCCCGGCGGATGACCTCGGGTGACCCCTACTCGGCGGAGGACGCGCCCGCCGGGCGGCGCCGCGCGGCGTCATCGGCGACGATCACGGTCGCCACCATCAGCGCGACACAGAGGCTGAACAGCCACGAGCTGTCGTCGACCAGCCTGGCGGAGACGGGTGCCTGCACTGCGGCGAGGAGAAAGCCGAGCCATGCCAGGCGGCGCTGACGCGTGGAGAGGTAGCCGGAGCCCTGATGCATTTCGAAAGTCTTGCGCGTGACGCGGCCATTGCCGTCAGCCGAACGGCCGATTCTGGCTGAGCTGTCCGAATTCACTGCCCGTTCGGCTGAGGTGTTTTCGCTGCACACGCTCGCGTGCGGTCGTGGCCGTGGCGCTCCGGGTATCTCCCGGGTCGCCAGCAGAGATCCGGGATGCGGTGTCAGAAAGTGTCCGGGCCGGTGCGCCCGGTGGTGGAAGGTCGGTACGCCCGGTCCGGGTCGGTGGGCTCGCGTCCCGTGCCGGGCGCCTCGCCGCCCCGGTCGGCCGCCTCGGGGCCGTGCCCGAAGGCGGCCTCCTCCCCGGCGTCGTTGCCGGTCACGTCGTCGGCCTGCCCGTCGAGCGTCGACCGGGCGACGGCCCGGTCCAGTTCCTCCAGTGGAAGCCGTTCCTCGTTGCGCCATGCCCTGTCGTCGCTCATGCCATCGCGGTACCCCCGCCCGGTCGTCGCAAACGACCCGCACGCCCGGGGTGGGCGTGGCCGGTCGGCGTACGGGAACGGATCCGGTGCTCGCGACGACGGCCGCCGGACTCCTCCGGCGGCCGTCGAGGGTCTCAGCGCGGAATCACGGCTGCGGACGGTCGACCTGACCGCGCCACGCACCGGTCTCCTGGCCGCGCCGTTCGATGAAGGTCTTGAACCGTTGCAGGTCACCCTTGGCCCGGCGGTCGACCACGCCGAGCTTGTCGCCGGCCTGTTCGATGACGCCGTGCGGGTCGAACTCCAACTGGAGACTGACCCGGCTGCTGTTCTCGTCGAGCCGGTGGAAGGTGACCACCCCGGCGTGCTGGGTGCCGCCGGTCGAGCGCCACGCCACCCGCTCGTCGGGCAACTGCTCGGTGATCTCAGCGTCGAACTCCCGCTTCACCCCGGCGATCTCCACGGTCCAGTGGGTCATCGTGTCGGAGAGCTGGCGAATCTCCTGCACGCCCTCCATGAACTGTGGAAACTCTTCGAACTGGGTCCACTGGTCGTATGCCGTCCGCACCGGGACGGCCACGTCGACATGCTCAGTTACGCCGCTCATCAGCATCCTTCCCTGCGCTTGGTGAGGAATGCGGACCGTTCGGTCCACCTACCAGCGCGTCGTCTCGTTGGTGTGGCCGAGCGCCGCCCACACCTCGGACACCGTCTGGTACCGGGTGTCCTCGGGCAGCCGCTCCAGGGCGGCCAGTACGTCGTCGGGAGCCTCGTTCGCACGTGCGTTGGCGAGCAGTGCCGCCCGGTCACCGGGCAGGGCGTTCATCGTGATGAACCGCCCCAACCGGCTGCGGGCCTCGACGTCCTCGGAGGTCATGCCCTGGGGAGCGCCGCTGCGCAGGTCGCCGGCCGGCGCCGTGGTCGGCTCCGGCTGGTCCTCTCCCGCGGGCTCCGGGACGCGGAACTCGTCGACCCGCGAGCCGCCGGTCCCCGGCCCCTGCACCAGGCCGCTGACCTCCTGGCTCATCTGCTCGTCGACCCTCGGTGAGTGCTTGCTGCTGCCGCGGTCCATGCCTTCTGCGCTACCCGACGGGTCGGGTGGTAAACCGACGCGTGGTCACCTGCCGGCCGGCAACCGCGGTGGCAGCACCGGCTCCTCGACGTCCTCCCGGCCGGACTGCAGCCGCCGTCCCCGCTGGAGTTCGGCGTTGATCTGGACGCCGAGCATCAGCGCGGAATTGGACAGGTAGAGCCAGACCAGGAACGCGATCACCGCACCGAGGCTGCCGTAGGTCGTGTCGTACGAGCCGAAGTTGGCCACGTACAACCCGAAGCCGAAGGAGCCGAGCGCCCAGGCGGTCAGGGCTACCGCCCCGCCCAGGGTGAGCCAGCGGAAACGCGGCTGACGCACGTTCGGCGCGACCCAGAACAGCAGGGACATCAACAGCATCGCGATCAGCGCCAGCGCCGGCCATTTGGCCACTGTCCACGCGGTGCGGGCCGCGTCGCCCGCCCCCGCCAGGTCACCGATCGCGTCGGCGACCGGACCGCTGACGATCAGACCGGCGGCCACGGTGGCGAGCAGCACCAGCGACAGGCCGGCCAGTCCGATCTGCAACGGGCGCAACTTCCACACCGGCCGTCCCTCGACGACGCCGTAGATCGCGTTCGAGGCCCGGGTGAACGAGGCGATGAAGTTCGAGGCCGACCAGAGCGCACCGAGCAGACCGAAGCTGAGCAACACCCCGGCGGAGCTGTTCTGGTCCAACACCTCGCGGATCACGCCGACGAAGCTCTCGTTCGCCACCACCGAGCCGGCGCCCACGTCGCTGGCCAGATCGAGCACCGTGTCGACGGTGCGCTCACCGTCGGACACCAGCCCGACCAGGGCCACCACCACGACGGCGGAGGGGAACAGCGCCAGCACCCCGTAGTAGGTGAGCGCGGCGGCCCAGTCCGTGCAGTTGTCCCGCAGGTAGTTGCGCCCGGCCCGGACCAGCACGCCACGCCAGGTCTGCCAGCGGAGCTGGCGAATCCCCGGTAGGCGCGGCACCGGCGGATCGGTCGACGGGGCGTCGGGGTTCGTCGTCGTCATGACCGCTCCCTGGGCACTGTGGGCACCGTATCTGGATCTGGTTCGGCCGGTACCCGACCCGCTCTCGCGGCAAACGCCGTCGGCGTTTGCCGCGACGTCGTCCGGGTACGCCAATCCGAATGGCCCGCACACGGAGGAGGATCGAGATGCCCGGGCGCGAAGTACTGCCCAGCACGCTGCGGCGCTCCCCGGAGAAGGCCCAGCGCACCTGGGAGAAGACACACGACTCCGCGGTCGAGACGTACGGCGAGGGCGAGCGGGCGCACCGCACCGCGTTCGCCGCCGTCAAGCACGAGTTCGAGAAGGTCGGCGACCACTGGGAACCGAAGGGCCGCAAGGGGCCCAGCGACCAGCAGGCCGCTGGCGGTGGGCCGGCGCGGCGGGCACCGACCGCAGGTGGGGTGGACGCGAACGCCGCCAAGGAACATCTCCTGCGGGTGGCCCGTGAACTGGACGTGTCGGGACGGTCGAGCATGACCAAGCCGGAACTGGTCAAGGCCATTCAGAAGGCCAACGACCGCCAGACCCGCAAGGCTCGCGGCGGCTGAGCCGCCGTTCGTCGACCCGCCCGGCCCGCGATGGGCTGAGCCCTCGTTCGTCGATGGCCCGGCCGGCGTACGCGTCGGATCGGGCCCGGCGGCACACCCGGTCCGGCGTGCCGGTTCACCAGTGGCCGCCGCCGGGCGCCTGGATGTGTACCGCCTTGGTGGCGGTGAACTCGTCGAGCAGTTCCGGGCCGTAGCCGAAGCCCTGACCACTGGCCCGGCGCGGGTGCGCGGCACCGGCCGGCGCGCCGCCGAAGACCGCGTTGACCTTCACGGTCCCGACCGGCAGCTCCCGCCAGGCCCGCTGGGCGTGGCTCATCGACCCGGTCAGCACGGTCGCCGCCAGCCCGTACGGCGAGTCGGCCGCGCACCGCAGCGCCTCGGAGTACGAGTCGACCACCACCACGGCGGCGACCGGGCCGAACGTCTCCTCCCGGATCAACGCCAGGTCGTGCCGGCAGCGGTCGACCACGGTGGCCGGGTAGAAGGCGCCCGGCCCCTCCGGCAGGGTGCCGCCGATGCGCAGCCGGGCACCGTCGGCCACCGCGGCGATCACCTGCCCGTGGACCTGATCGCGATGGCGCCGGTCCACCAGTGGGCCGAGCTGGGTGTCCAGGTCCCGTCCCGGTCCGGCGCGCAGTGCGGCGGCCCGCTCGACCAGCGCGGCCACGAAATCCTCGGCGATATCGTGGTGGGCGTAGATCCGCTCCACCGCGACGCAGATCTGCCCCGCGTTGGCGAAGGCGCCGAGGGCGGCCTCGCCGGCGGCCCAGCTCGGGTCGACATCGGCGTCGACGATCAGCGGGTCGCTGCCACCGTTTTCCAACAGCACCTTGGCGCCGGTGCTGGCGGCGGCCTCGGCGATCGCCCGGCCGGTGGCGCTGGAACCAACTTGGGCCACCATGTCCACCTCGGCGGCGGCCAACGCCGCGCCGGTCGTCGGACCGCCGCTGAGCAGCGACAGCACCCCGGCTGGCAGGGCGGTGTCGAAGGCGCGGGCCAGCAGCCACCCGGTGGCCGGGGTGCGCTCGCTGGGCTTGTGCAGCACCACGTTGCCGGTGACCAGGGCCGCACCGAGCAGCCCGCACGACACGGCGACCGGGTCGTTCCAGGGCGTGATGGCAGCCACCACGCCACGCGGCTGCGGCGTCATGAAGTCGAGCGCGGCGGGATCGCCGTGCAGGGTACGGCCGCCCCGGGCCGGCGCGAGTTCGGCGTACTGCCGCAGGGTGGCGATGCCCGCCTCGACGCCGCCCCGGGCGTCGGCGAGCGGCTTGCCCATCTCCGCGGTGGTCGCCTGCGCCAGGTCGTCGGCGACCTCGGCGACCGCGTCGGCGATCCGGCGCAGTGCCGCGGCCCGCTCCGCCGGGGCCGTCGCCGCCCACTCGGACGCCACCCCGCGCGCCGCCGCCACCGCCTTGTCGACCTCGTCGGTCGTGGCGACCGGGGCGCTGGTCACCGGGCCGCCGTCAGCCGGATCGTGCACCGTGAACTCGCCAGCCTCCCCGCCGGCACCCCAGACCCCACCGATGAGCTGCGTGACCGTGTACATGGCGCGCTGCATGCCCGGGCCCGGACGTGACAAACGTTTCGCCGCAACGACTCGGGGTAGCGTCCACGGATGATGTCGCCGGGTTTCCTCGGTGCCGAGCGGGCCGACGCAGTCGTCGTCGGCGCCGGACACAACGGCCTGGTCGCCGCCAACCTGTTGGCCGACGCGGGTTGGGACGTGTTGGTGCTGGAAGCCACCGGGGCGCCCGGCGGGGCGGTGCGCTCGGCCGAGGTGACCGCGCCCGGCTACCTCAGCGACCTCTTCAGCTCGTTCTACCCGCTCGGTTACGCCTCGCCGGTGCTGCGCGGGCTCGACCTGACCCGGTACGGGCTCGCCTGGCGGCACGCCCCCGACGTGCTGGCCCACCTGTTTCCCGACGACCGGGTGGCCGTGCTCAACCGGGATCCGACCGTCACGGCGGCGTCACTGGAGACCTTCGCTCCCGGCGACGGTGCGCGCTGGCTGACCGCGTACGAGCAGTGGCAGCAGGTCGCCGACCCGATGCTGGAGCTGATCACCACTCCGTTCCCTCCGGTACGCGGCGGGGTCGGCCTGCTGCGCCGGCTGCGGGTCGGCGGTTCGCTGCGGCTGGCCCGGCGGCTGGTGTTGCCGGCGAGCCGGCTCGGTGCGGAACTGTTCGCCGGTGCCGGCGGTCCGGCGTTGCTGGCCGGTTGCGCCCTGCACACCGACCTGTCCACCGAGGAGGCCGGCTCCGGCGTCTACGGCTGGCTGCTCGCCATGCTCGGCCAGCAGGTCGGCTGGCCGGTCCCGAAGGGTGGCGCGCAGAAGATCACCGACGCGCTGGTAGCCCGGTTGACCGAACGGGGCGGCCGGATTCTCTACGGTGCCCGGGTAGACCGGATCCTGGTCGCCCGGGGCCGGGCGGTGGGCGTACGCACCGTCGGCGGCACCAACTGGTCGGCCCGCCGGGCGGTGCTCGCCGACGTTCCCGCGCCCGCGCTGTACCTGGATCTGGTCGGCCCCGCCGTGCTGCCCCCGCGACTGGTGGCGGACCTGGAACACTTCCGTTGGGACGGTTCCACGCTGAAGGTGGACTGGGCGCTGTCCGCCCCGATGCCCTGGACGAACCGCCGCCTGTCCACCGTCGGCACGGTGCATCTGGGTGCGGATCTCAACGGGCTGACCGGCTACGCCGCCCGGCTGGCCCTGGGCGAGCTGCCACCGGATCCGTTCCTGCTGGTGGGGCAGATGTCGGTGGCGGACCCGAGTCACTCGCCGCCAGGCACCGAGTCGCTCTGGTCGTACACGCACCTGCCGTTTCGTCGGCACTGGCGGGCCGACGACATCATCGCGCACGTCGAGCGGATGGAGACGGTGCTGGAGTCAGCCGCCCCCGGGTTCCGCAGCCTGGTGGTGGGCCGGCACGTGGCCGGCCCGGCCGAGCTGGAGGAGGCGAACCCGAGTCTGGTCGGCGGCGCGCTGGGCGGCGGCACCGCCGCCCCCTACCAGCAGCTGTTCCTACGCCCGGTGCCCGGACTCGGTCGCGCCGACACTCCGGTGGACCGGCTCTTCCTGGCCAGCGCTTCGGCACACCCAGGCGGCGGGGTGCACGGCGCACCCGGCGCGAACGCCGCCCGAGCCGCCCTGGCTCGCGACCGGGCGCTCACCGGTGGGTTGTATCAACGGGCGATCGCCACCGCCCACCGGGCCGTCTACGCCTGACCGCCGCGCCGAGCGGTCAGGGCTCGATGTTGCGGTGCCGGGTACGGAGCTTGAACGGCATCAGGGCGCTTTCGATCTTGGTGGCGGTGGTCATCTTCGAGGCGCCGTCGCGCCGCTCCTCGAACCGGATCGGCACCTCCAGAATGGTGTGCCCCAGCTTGGTGGCCAGGTAGTGCATCTCAACCTGGAAGCTGTAGCCGTTGGACTGCACCCGCTCCAGCCCGATGTCGCGCAGCGCGTCGGCCCGCCAGATCTTGAAACCGGCGGTGAGGTCGCGGATCCGTACCCGCAGCAGCGTGTGCACGTACAGGTTCGCCCAGCCACTGAGCGCCCGCCGGTACAGCGGCCAGTTCTCGTCCAGCTCGCCGCCGGGCACGTAGCGAGACCCGATGACCACGCCGGCCTGAGTGGACAGCAACGCGCCGAGCATGCCCGGCAACGCCTCCGGCGGGTGGGACAGGTCGGCGTCCATCTGGGCCACGTACTCGGCGCCGCCGTCGAGGGCCCGGCTGATCCCGTCCACGTACGCCCGGCCCAGACCCTCCTTGCCCGGCCGGTGCACGACCTGCACGCGTTCCGGATGCTCTATGGCGAGCTTGTCCGCGACCTCGCCCGTGCCGTCGGGGGAGTTGTCGTCGGCGACCAGCACCTTCAGGCCGGGCAGTGGCAGCGCGAGGAGGCGCTCGACCAGCACCGGCAGGTTGCCGGCCTCGTTGTAGGTCGGGACCACGACGGTCAGGCGCACGTCCCGCCACGGCGAGGGCAACTGGACGGGTTCGATCATTGGGGACATCCTCGGTCTGCGGACAGGGTTACCCGTGAGCGTAGCCACTTGTCCCTTCCGGGGTGAAATGGCTCCCCGACGCCGTGCCTCGCGATCAGGCCGGTTCCCTCACTCTGCGGGCGATCATCCTCTCTGCCACCGCCCCTCGGTACCCGGCCCGTGGCCTCGGCCAACGAGGCGGCCGGGTTAGCTTCTCGGTGACCGCGGGTAAGGCCATCCGCGGGCGGCCGTGCGGGTGCGGTCGGTGCGCGGTGTCCTCGGCCGCGTCGCGGGTGACGTTTACTCATCGGGGCGCAGGGAACCCGCCGCCCGTGCGAAAGGACCATGGGGAGCCGGATCAGCGCAGGTCAGCGGGGTTGCTGGCCGGAGCCGGCCGGATCATGTCCCGCCCGGTCCTGTTTGACGCGGTCCTGCTGGACCGCGACGGCACCCTCGTCGAGGACGTGCCGTACAACTCGGATCCGGGCAAGGTGCGCCCGATGCCGGGCGCCCGCGCGGCGTTGGACCGGCTGCGGGCGGCCGGACTGAAGCTCGCGGTGGTGACCAACCAGTCCGGGCTGGCCCGGGGGCTGTTCACCGAACGGCAGTTGCACCTCGTGCACCGCCGGATCGAGGCGCTGCTCGGCCCGTTCGACTCCTGGCAGGTGTGCCCCCACGACGACGGGGACGGCTGCGCGTGTCGCAAGCCGAGGCCGGGCCTGGTGCACGCGGCAGCCCGGGCGCTCGGCACCGTACCTGCCCGCTGCGCCCTGATCGGTGACATCGGCCGCGACATCACGGCGGCCCTGGCCGCCGGTGCGGCCGGCGTGTTGGTTCCGACGCCGGTGACCCGCGCCGAGGAGGTGGCGGCGGCCCCGTCGGTGGCCGCCGACCTGGCCACGGCCGTCACGGAGATCCTTCGACGCCAGGCGGCACTGAACCCGGCGGAGCCGATGTCGGGCGCGGAGCACCGGTCCGGCGCCGCGGGCGTCCGGCGAGCCGGCGTGGCACGCCCCGGTGGCGGTCGCACGGTGCTGGTGGTGCGGTCGGACTCGGCGGGGGACGTGCTGGTCACCGGACCGGGCATCCGGGCGGTCGCCGCCGGAGCCGAGCGGGTGGTGCTGCTCTGCGGGCCCCGTGGGCGGTCCGCCGCCGACCTGCTCCCCGGCGTCGACGAGGTGATCGAGCACCGGTTGCCCTGGATCGACCCGGCCCCCGCGCCGGTGGAGCCGCAGGAGATGGCCATCCTGGTCGGCCGGCTCGCGGCGGTGGCCGCCGACGAGGCGGTCATCTTCACCTCGTTCCACCAGTCGCCGTTGCCCCTGGCGCTGCTGCTGCGAATGGCCGGGGTGGCCCGGATCGCGGCGATCAGCGACGACTACCCGGGCAGCCTGCTGGACGTGCGGCACCGGGTGCCGGTCGGCGTGCCGGAGGCGGAGCGGGCCCTGTCCCTGGCCGCCGCCGCCGGTTACCTGCTCGGCGAGGGCGATGAACCGTGCCTGCGGCTGCGGCCGGTCGCGCCGCGACCCGAGGCTGGCGGCCCGGGTTACGTGGTGCTGCATCCCGGATCGGCGGCACCAGCCCGGGGCTGCCCGCCCGAACTGGCCGAACGGATCGCCGACGAACTGGGCGCCGCCGGTTACCGGGTGGTGGTGACCGGCGGTCCCGCCGAGCGGGAGCTGACCGCGCGGGTCGCCGGCCGGCACGGCCGGGACCTCGGGGGCCGCACCGGCCTGGCCGAGCTGGCCGGGATCGTGGCCGCGGCCGGCGCGGTGGTGGTCGGCAACACCGGGCCGGCGCACCTGGCCGCCGCGTACGGCGTGCCGGTGGTCAGCCTCTTCGCTCCCACCGTCCCCTTCGGACAGTGGGGGCCGTGGCGGGTGCCGACGGTACGCCTCGGCGACGCCACCGCCGCCTGCCGCGACACCCGGGCCGCCCGGTGTCCGGTACCCGGGCATCCCTGCCTCAGCGACATCGAGCCGGCTGCCGTGCTCGACGCGCTGCGCCTGCTCGGTGTGCCGCCGGACCAGCCGGTCACCGGTCCGGCCGGGCCCCGGGCGGCACCCGAGGTGGCCACCGTCGGCGGTGGGGGCGGCCGATGAACATCCTGCTCTGGCACGTGCACGGTTCCTGGACCACCTCGTTCGTGCACGGCAAGCACCGCTACCTGATCCCGGCCACCCCGGACCGGGGGCCGTACGGGCTGGGCCGCGCCCGGACGTACACCTGGCCGGAGAGCGCCGCGGAGGTGAGCCCGGAGCAACTGCGCACCGCGGACGTCGACGTGGTGATCCTGCAACGTCCGGAGGAAATCGACCTGGCCGAGCAGTGGCTCGGCCGCCGGCCCGGCCGGGACCTGCCGGCCGTCTACGTGGAGCACAACACGCCGAAGGACGGCCAGGTCCCCGACAGCCGTCACCCGATGGCCGATCGGGACGACCTGCTCGTCGCCCACGTGACCGCCTTCAACGAGCTTTTCTGGGACACCGGCACCACCCGCACCACGGTTGTCGACCACGGCATCGTGGCGCCGACGACGGCCTGGACCGGCGAACTCGACCGGCTGGCCGTCGTGATCAACGAACCGGTACGCCGGTGGCGGGTCACCGGCACCGACCTGCTGCCCCGGTTCGCCGAAATCGCCCCGCTGGACGTCTTCGGCATGAGGGTCGCCGGGCTGGCCGAGCACCTCGGTCTGCCGGCTGACCGGTTGACCAGCCACGACGACGTGCCGCAGCACCGGATGCACGCCGAGTTGGCGCGCCGCCGGGCGTACCTGCACCTGTGCCGGTGGACGTCGCTGGGGCTGAGCCTGATCGAGGCGATGACGATGGGCATGCCGGTGGTGGCGCTGGCCACCACCGATGCGGTGATGGCGGTGCCAGCGGGTGCCAATGCCCTCTCCACCCGGGTCGACACCCTGCTGACCGCCGCCGCCCGCTTCGTCGCCGAACCGCAGTGGGCGCGCGAGGCCGGCGCCGAGGCCCGCGCCGCCGCTCGTGAACGTTACGGCCTCGACCGTTTCCTCACCGACTGGGACCGGCTGCTGGAGGAGGAAGTATGCGGATAGCGATGATCTCGGAGCACGCCAGCCCGCTCGCCATCCTGGGCGGCGAGGATGCCGGTGGCCAGAACACGCACGTCGCGGAACTCTCCGCCGCGCTCGCCGCCGCCGGGCACGACGTGCGGGTCTACACCCGCCGCGACGCGGTCGACCTACCGGTGACCGTACGCACTCCGGACGGCTACGACGTGGTGCACGTGCCGGCCGGGCCGGCCGAGCCGGTGGCGAAGGACGCCCTGCTGCCGCACATGCGCCCGTTCGGCGCGTGGCTGATCGACCGCTGGCGGGGCGGGGACTGGACCCCCGAGGTGATCCATGCGCACTTCTGGATGAGTGGGCTGGCCGCGCTGGAGGCCGGCAGGCAGACCGGGGTGCCGGTGGTGCAGACCTACCACGCGCTCGGCACGGTGAAGCGTCGCTACCAGGGTGTGCAGGACACCAGCCCGGCCCGGCGGATCGGCTATGAGCGCCAACTGGGCTGTTCGGTCGACCGGGTGATCGCCCAGTGCCGCGACGAGGTCGGTGAGCTGGTCCGGATGGGGGTCCCACGCACGGCGATGACGGTGATCCCGTCCGGTGTCAACCTCGCCACCTTCGCCCCGCTCGGGCCGGCCACCGAGCGGGAGCCCGGGCGGACCCGGATCCTCACCGTGGGTCGGTTGGTGGAACGCAAGGGCTTCCAGACGGTGGTACGGGCGATGGCGCACGTGCCCGAGGCCGAGTGCGTGCTGGTCGGCGGTCCACCGGCCGGTCTGTTGGAAACCGACCCGTACGCCCGAAGGTTGCGGGCGCTCGCCGGCAGCTGTGGCGTCGCCGACCGGGTCCGCCTGGTCGGTGCGGTGCCCCGGGAGGAGATGGGCCGCTGGTACCGCTCGGCGGACATCCTGGTCGCCGCGCCCTGGTACGAGCCGTTCGGGCTGACCCCGCTGGAGGCGATGGCGTGCGGGGTGCCGGTGGTGGCCACCTCCGTCGGTGGCCTGCGTGACACGGTGGTCGACGGCGTCACCGGGGACCTGGTGCCGGCGCGCGACCCGCGTGCGCTCGGGGAGGCGCTGCGGGCGCTGCTCGACGACCGGATCCGCCGGTTCGCCTACGCGGGTGCGGCGCGGGCCCGGGCCCGCCGGCACTACTCGTGGGCGGTCACCGCGCAGCGCCTCGCCGAGGTCTACGACGAGGTGGCCGCGGTGCACCGACCGACCCGGGTGGTGGCCTGATGAGTCTGCTCGACGCGCACCTGGCGCACCTGACCGCGGCCCTGCCGCCGTTCCGGCGCTGCGAGTCGCTGCTCGCCCGGTGGGGCGCGGTGCTCGCCCGGCGGCTCACCGACGGCGGCCGGCTGCTCGTCGCCGGAAACGGTGGCAGCGCCGCCGAGGCACAACACCTGACCGCCGAACTGGTCGGCAAGCTCCGCGACGACCGTCAGCCGCTGTCCGCCATCGCGCTGCACGCCGAGACGTCGGCGCTGACCGCGATCGGCAACGACTACGGCTACGAGGAGGTGTTCGCCCGGCAGGTCCGCGCCCACGGACGACCCGACGACGTGCTGCTGTTGCTGTCCACCAGCGGCGGCAGCGGCAACCTGCTCGCCGCTGCCCGGACCGGCCGGGAGGCGGGACTGCGCTGCTGGGCGTTCACCGGGCCGGCACCGAACCCGCTCGCCGAGGCGTGTCATGAGGTGCTCGCCGTGGACTCGCCGGACACCCAGGTGATCCAGGAACTTCATCTGGTCTCCAGCCACCTGCTCTGCGAGTACGTCGAGCAGGCGATTGCGGATCAGCTGGCCCCGACGGCGCCAGCGGCCGGTGCGGTGCGGTCCGGTGTCGAGGTGGTGCTGGACGGCGGTGCCGGCCGGCCGGTGCAGGCCTGAGGAGGCAAGCGTGACGGGACCCGTGGTGGTGGTCGGCGACACCCTGCTCGACCGGGACGTCGAGGGTGTGGTCAACCGGCTCTGTCCGGACTCGCCGGTGCCCGTGCTCGACGAGATCGCGCACGTGGACCGGCCCGGCGGTGCCGGGCTCTCCGCCGTCTTCGCCGCCGCGCAGGGTGCCGAGGTGGTGCTGGTGACCGCGCTGGCCGACGATGCCGGGGGGGCCCGGCTGAGCGTGCTGCTCGCCGCCGCCGGGGTGCAGGTGTATCCGCTGCGGCTGGCCGGTGCGACCCCGGAGAAGATCCGGTTGCGGTCCGGGGGGCGGGTACTGCTGCGCCATGACCGGGGCGGTGGGGTGGGGGAGCTGGGCGAGCCGGGCGAGGCGGTGCTGCGTCTCCTGGACCGGGCATCGGTGGTGCTGGTCAGCGACTACGGCCGCGCGGTGGCGCGGCAGCCGGCGCTGCGGGCGGCCCTGGCCTCGATCCGTGCCCCGCTGGTGTGGGATCCGCACCCGCGTGGGCCCGCCGCGGTACCCGGGGCGAACCTGGTCACCCCGAACGAGGCGGAGGTGCGGGAGCTGACGGAGGCGCCGGTCGGCGGCACCCGGCTGGCCACCGCCGCGGAGGGGGCGCAGCGGTTGCGGCAGCGGTGGCGCGCAGGGGCGGTCGCGGTGACCCTCGGCGCCGACGGCTCGCTGCTCAGCCACGCCGGGTCGACCCCGCTGATGGTGCCCGCTCCGATGGCCGCCGAGGGGGACACCTGCGGCGCGGGCGATCGGTTCGCCGTCGCCGCCAGTCTCGCCCTGGCTCGTGGCGCGCTGGTCTCCGAGGCGGTGCAGGAGGCGGTGACGGAGGCCTCGGCGTACGTGGCGGACGGTGGGGTGGCTACGGCGTTGCCGACGCCGGTACGGCGCGCCCCGCAGGCGGTGCACGCCGCAGTGGCCGGTGACCGGGTCGGGGTGGCCGCGTCCGCCGCCGTGGTCGCCCGGGTGCGCGCCGCCGGAGGCACGGTCGTGGCCACCGGTGGCTGCTTCGACCTGCTGCACGCCGGCCACGTGGCGACGTTGCAGGCCGCCCGGCAGCTCGGCGACTGCCTGGTCGTGTGCCTCAACTCCGACGCCAGCGTCACCGGCCTCAAGGGGCCGGACCGGCCGGTGATGCGCCAGGACGACCGAAGTCGCCTGTTGGCCGCGCTGAGCTGTGTCGACGCGGTAATGATCTTCGACGAGCCGACACCGGAAGCGGCGCTGTCCTGGCTGCGCCCGGACGTCTGGGTCAAGGGCGGGGACTACGGCGGCGGTGACGGCGATGGCCTGCCGGAGGCGGAGATCCTGCGCCGGTGGGGCGGCAACACGGTGGTGGTGCCCTACCTGGACGGGCGCTCCACCACCGAGATCATCGCCGCGACCGCCACCCGGGCGGAGGTAGTCCGGTGAGCGCGCCGGCCACCGGGCGCACGGTGCTGGTCACCGGCGGCTCCAGCGGACTGGGTGCGGCCGTGGTGGCGGCGGTGGCCGCCGCTGGTGGTCGGCCACTGGTACTGGACCGGCAGGCACCGGCCGACGGGGTGCCCTGGGTCGAGTGCGACCTGGCCGACACCCGCGGCGCCGAGGCGGCCACCCGCGAGCTGGCCCAACGCGTGGGCGGCCTGGACGCCGTGGTCACCGCCGCCGGCATCGACGTACCCGGTCGGCTCGCCGACGTGCCCGGCGAGACCTGGGACCGGATCGTCGCCGTCGACCTGCTGGCGACGGCTGCGGTGATCCGGGCCGCGCTGCCGTTCCTCACGGCGTCCCGGGGCACCGTCGTGACGGTGGCCTCCACTCTCGGCATCAAGGCGGTAAGCGACGCGACGGCGTACTGCGCGGCAAAATTCGGGGTGGTCGGCTTCACCCGGGCGCTCGCCGCCGAACTGGCCGGCACGGTCGGTGTCACGCTGCTCGTCCCGGGCGGGATGCGGACGGCCTTCTTCGACGAACGCGACCCGCAGTACCGCCCGGGGGCGGACGCCATCCTCAACGATCCGGCCGACACCGCCGCGGCGATCATGTTCGCCCTGTCCCAGCCGGCCGGCTGCGCGATCCGCGAGATGGTGGTCTGCGCCGAGCAGGAGACGTCGTACCCGTGATCCTGGCGTTGCGTGCCCTCGGCGTCGGTGACCTCGCCACGGCGGTCCCGGCGTTGCGGGCGTTGCGGGCGGCATACCCGGACCAGCAGTTGGTGCTCGCCGCGCCGGCCTGGCTGGGACCGCTGGTCGAGCTGGTCGGCGGGGTGGACCGGGTGCTGCCCACCGCCGGCCTGGACCGGCTGGACCAGCCCGCCGGGCGGGTGGAGGTGGCGGTGAACCTGCACGGCCGGGGCCCACGGTCGCACCGGCTGCTGGCCGCCGTCCGCCCTGGCCGGCTGCTCGCCTTCGCCAACGCCGAGACGTCGCACGCCGACGGGCCGGACTGGGACGACGACGAGCACGAGGTGTCGCGCTGGTGCCGGCTGCTGCGCGGGTACGGGATTGCGGCCGACCCGACCGACCTGGACCTGCGCCGGCCGGAGCCGAACCGGGCTGCCGGCGGTGTCACCGTGCTGCATCCCGGCTCGAAGGAGGCGGCCAAGCGCTGGCCGCCCGACCGGTACGCGAGCCTGGCCCGGGAGCTGACCGGACGGGGGCACCGGGTGGTGCTGACCGGCAGCGCCTCCGAGCGGGCCGCGGTCACGGGCATCGCCTGCCAGGCCGGGTTGCCGGCCGCTGCGGTGCTGGCCGGCCGCACGGACCTGGCCCAACTCGCCGCTCTGATCGCCGGGGCGCGGCTGGTGGTCAGCGGGGACACCGGAGTGGCGCATCTGGCCACCGGCTACCGCACCCCGTCGGTGGTGCTGTTCGGCCCGGTTTCGCCGGCCCGTTGGGGGCCGCCGCTGGAGCGCCGACGGCACCGGGCGCTCTGGGCCGGCGCGCGGGCATGGCCGGCGTGGGACGGGGTAGGCGACCATCCCACGATGGTCGCCCTCGGTGTGAACGAGGTGCTGGCCGCCGTCGACGAGGTGGAGCGGGCGGTGCGGGTGGACCGTGCGGTTGCGGCGTAGCGATCCGGGTCGGCCGGGGTACCGGCGACGCCGACGGGGTAGCGGCTGGTCGTTCCTGGACCCGCGCGGTGAGCCGGTACGCGATTCCGACGAGTTGACCCGGCTGCGTGCCCTGGTCATCCCGCCGGCCTGGCGCGACGTGTGGATCTCGCCGTACCCGAACGGGCACATCCAGGCCATCGGTGTCGACGCGGCCGGACGTAGGCAGTACCTCTACCACCCGCTGTGGCGACAGCGGCAGGACGAGGCGAAGTTCGACCACGTGGTGGAGGTGGCCGGCCGGCTGCCGCTGCTGCGCGAGCGGGTCGGCCACGACCTGGCGGTACGCGGGCTGCCCCGCGAGCGGGTGCTGGCGACGGTGACCCGGCTGCTCGACATGGGCACCTTCCGGGTCGGCAGCGACCAGTACGCGGCGGGCGAGGACCCGACGTTCGGGGTGGCGACCCTGCGCCCCGAACACGCCCGGCTCCGCCGGGGTTGTGTGCTGTTCGAGTTCCCGGCCAAGGGCGGCATCGAGCAGGCACGGCTGATCTCCGATCCCCAGTTGTGCCGGGTGCTGACGGATCTGCGCCGGCGGCGACGGGCGGCCGACCGGTTGTTCGGTTACTGGGACGGCCGGCAGTGGCGGGACGTACGGGCCGACGAGGTCAACGACTACCTCCGCGAGGCGAGCGGCGGCGAGATGACCGCGAAGGATTTCCGCACCTGGCACGCGACGGTACGGGCGGCGACGGAACTGGCCGCGGCGACCTCCGTCCGGTCGGTCACCGCTCGCCGCCGGGCGGTGGCAGCGGTGATGCGACAGGTGGCGGAGCTGCTCGGCAACACGCCGACGGTGGCCCGCGCCTCGTACGTGGATCCGAGGGTGGTGGATCTGTTCCACGAGGGTGTGGTCGTTCCGGTGACCGAGGGCGCCTCCGCGGAGCAGGCCGAACGGGCGGTGCTGACCCTGCTGACCCGGCCCTGACCGCCGTCATTCCGACGAGGCGGCGGCACGGATCTCGATCCCCACCCCCACCCCCACCCCCACCCGGTTGATCATGAGGTTAGCGGCGCCGGCGGAGATCAAGACTGCCGCTAACCTCATGATCAACGGGGGCAAGGGGGAGGGGGTCAGTCGTTGAGGACCTGGGCCAGGCGGTCGCGGAAGCGGCGCTCGGAGGGGCTGACCTCGGTACCGCCCAGGCCGAGCACGCCGCCGGTGCTGGCGGCGCCGACGACCTGCTCGGCGATCTCCACCAGCCAGTGCCGGTACGCGCCCGCCTCGCCCTCGTCCACCTTGGCCGCCAGCAGCGCCGACGCCTCCTTGGCCCGGCCCAGCACGTCCTCGGCGTAGCCGCGCGGGTCCGGGGGCTCGATGACCGGCAGCTCCTCGCCGGCCTCCGGGTCACCGACCCGGCTGACGATCTCGCCGGCCACGGCGGCGACCAGCGGACTTGCCGACTCCCGCCCGCCGGAGATGGTCTGCAGACCGGCGGCACCCTCGGCCATCGTCGCCCTGGTGCCGTCGGACTCGGCGGCGCTCGCCGCGGTGAGCACCGACTGCGGCAGGCCGACCAGCAGCCCCCACTCCTCGTCGGAGAAACCGAACCCGGTGTACGCCGGTTCTTCGATCACGACCCGCCCCTCCCGATCCTCGTTCACGTTCTCGTCGCCGTGCCGCCGGTGGCGGCCGGTCTGGTTCTTCCGCCCGGCCGGGCCGGACAGACCCGGCGACCGGCAGCGGCCGGCTCAGGCTAGTCCAGGGTGAGCAGGCCCTGTTCGGACACCACGCTGACCGACAACGTCTTGTACCCGACCTCGTCGAACAGGACCGTCATCCGATCCTCCTCGTAGCTGAGCACCAGGCCGGAACCCCACTCGGCGTGCCGCACCTGGCTGTGTACCGGGAACGGGCCCACCGAGCCGTCGTCGGGCACGCTGGTGCCGGCGTGGCAGTTGTCGCAGTGCCCGCAGATCTCGGTCATCTGCTCGCCGAAGTAGGCAAGCAACGTCTGCCCCCGGCAGGCGGTGGTCTCGGCGAAGGCGCGCATCATGTCGGTACGCGAGCGGGTCAGGCTCTGCTGCCGTTCCGCCTCGGCCACCGCGGCCGCCGCCGCGTCGACCGGAGTGGGGGCGTAACGGGGTACCCCGACCCGCTGTCCCGGCGCCTGCTGGGCGGCGCCGACCTGTTCCAGCAGGGCGAGGTACTGCCCGAGTTTGCGCGGGCCGAGCCCGGTCATCTCGCGCAGCTCCTTGCGGGTGGTCGGCTCCTTGCGCAGCAACGCGGCCAGGTCGCGCAGCTCGGTGGCGTCGGGCAGTCCACCGCTGAAGTAGCGTTGCAGCCCGACGTCCTCGGCCTGCCAGAGCAGCAGCACCCGGGCGGGCTGCCCGTCGCGGCCGGCCCGGCCGATCTCCTGGAAGTAGCTGTCCGGCGAGTCGGGTAGCGCCATGTGCACCACCCAGGCGATGTTGGGCTTGTCGATGCCCATCCCGAACGCCGAGGTCGCCACCATGATCGGCACCTGGTCGGCGAGGAACGCCTCGTGCAGTCGGGTGCGGGCGCTGCCCGGCATCCCGCCGTGGTAGTACTGCGCGGGATAGCCCGCGTCGGTCAACCGGGCGGACAGTTCCTCGGCGGCCCGACGGGTGGGCACGTAGATGATGCCGGGCCGCTTGTCGTCGCGCAGCAGGGCGATCAGTCGCCGCCACCGGTAGTCCTCGTTGGGGCAGTGCGCCACCTCGAAGAAGAGGTTGGGCCGGTCCAGGCCGGAGACCACGATCTCGGGCTTGCGCAGCCGCAGCCGGCTGACGATGTCGTCGCGTACCGGTGGGGAGGCGGTGGCGGTCAACGCGACCACCGGTGGTCGGCCGATGCCCTCGATCAGCTGCCCGAGGGCCAGGTAGTCCGGGCGGAAGTCGTGTCCCCAGGCCGAGATGCAGTGCGCCTCGTCGATCGCCACCAGCGCCGGCTTGAGGTCCCGAACCTCGGCCAGCCGGTCGGGGTTGGCCAACTGCTCCGGGGTGATGAAGAGGAACTCGGCCCGCCCGTCGCGGATCTCGGCGACCGCCTCGGCCTGCTGGGCGGCGGTCTCGTCCGAGCTGATCCGGACCGCCCGCAGTTCCGCGCGCTGCCGCTCGTTGAGCGCGGCGATCTGGTCCTGCTGAAGCGCCAGCAGCGGTGAGATCACCACGGTCGGGCCGGGGATCAGGCTGGCCGGGATCTGGTAGATCGCCGATTTGCCGGCGCCGGTGGGCAGCACCACCAGGGCGTCGCGGCGGCGCATCACGGCCCGCATCGCGGCCAACTGGTTGGGACGCAGGGCGGTCCAACCGAACAGGCTGCGCGCGGCGCGGCGCAACGACATCGAGTGCGTGGTCAGCTTCATCGAAGGCCGCAGGTACCCGGGAGGATCCGCGCCGAAACCCGAGTCGATCAGCGCACCCGGGGCAGTACCTCGCGCTGGTACAGGTCGAGCAGCCCCGGCCAGTTCGGTCCGGTGTTGGCGACGTAGACCTCGTCGAAACCGGCCTTCGCGTACGCGTCGATCTTGGCCAGGTGGGCGTCGGCGTCGTTGCCGCAGACGAACGCCTCGCGCATCGCCTCCGGATTCACGAGTGTGGCGGCCTGCTCGAAGTGCCGGGGCGAGGGCAGGACCTGGAGCAGCTCGCCGGGGATCGCCTCGGTCGGCCAGCGCTCGTACGCCAGTCGCATGCCCTCCTCGACCGTCGGCGCGTACGCGGCCTTGAAACCGGCCTGGCAGGGCTTGTCGCCGCCGCCGTTGTCCCGGAACCGGCGCACCAGGTCCGCGTCGGGCATGGTGTTGACGAACCCGTCGCCGATCCGCGCGGCCAGATCCACCGCCTTCGGCCCGAACGCCGAGACGTACACCTGCGGGGGAGTCTCGGGCAGCGTGTAGATCCGGGCGTGCTCCACCTGGTAATGCCGGCCGTGATGGTTGACGAAGCCGCCGCGCCACAGCTTGCGCATCACCTCGACCGCCTCCTCCAGCATCTCCAGCCGGACGCCGGCCTGCGGCCACGGGCCGCCGAGGATGTGTTCGTTGAGTGCCTCCCCGGTGCCCACCCCGAGGACGAACCGGCCGGAGTGCAGCACCGCGCTGGTCGCCGCGGCCTGGGCGAGCACCGCCGGGTGGATGCGTACGGTCGGGCAGGTCACGGCGGTGGTGACTGGTAGCCGGCAGACCTGGCTCAGCGCGCCGAGCATCGACCAGACGAAGGGGCTCTGCCCCTGGGCGTCCGTCCAGGGATGGTAGTGATCGGAGATCCACAGCGCCGCGAAACCGGCCCGCTCGGCGGCCCGGGCCTGGTCGAGCAGTTCGGCCGGTGTGTACTCCTCGGTGGACAGGAAGTATCCGAGCTTCATGTCGTCCCCTTCGGCCCGCTGATGCCTGTGCGGCAGGCGGTACCCCGGCGAGCACCGCTCACACCCGCCGGGCGGTCAGCGGCGGAACGGTGGTCAGCGGCGGAACATCGCGCGGATGGCGAGGAGCAGCAGCAGACCGCCGACCACCAGGCCGAGCAGGCGTACGCCGGGGACGTCGGCCGGGCTCGTCGCATCGGCCAGTAGCACGGGGTCCATACCCGCACTGTCGCCGGGTAGCGCTCCCAAGGCAACTGTAAGGTTTATTGACTATTGGTTGGCGCGGTGTGACCATGTCTGCACCGCCGGCCGGCGGGGGTCCACGGCGGAACACGCGGGGGTACAGCGCCGAATGAGCGAGCGGCAGCGAGCGAATCATCAACTCAGTGCGGCGGTGCCTCATGCCGGCACGCAGCGAAGCGGAGTGCCGACATGAGCGATCGAGTCGAGCGCAACGCAAACCTGGCGGCCCTGGCGGCTGCGGTCCTGCAACCCGGTTTCGTCGGCACCGTCCCACCCGCCTGGATCTGCCGCTGGCTCGGCGACGGGCTCGGCTCGGTGGTGCTGTTCAGCCGTAACGTCGTCGATCCCGCGCAGGTCGCCGAGCTGACCGCGGCGCTGCGCGCGGAGCGGCCGGACGTGATCGTCGCCATCGACGAGGAAGCGGGTGACGTCACCCGTATCGAGTCCGGCCGGGGCAGCTCCCGCCCGGGCAACCTGGCGCTCGGCGCGGTGGACGATCCAGCATTGACCGAGCAGGTGGCCCGCGACCTCGGCGTGGAACTCGCCACCGTCGGGATCACCCTCAACTACGCGCCGGACGTCGACATCAACTCCAACCCGGACAACCCGGTGATCGGTGTCCGATCGTTCGGCGCGGAGCCGTCGCTGGTCGTCCGGCACACCACCGCCTGGGTACGCGGCCTGCAGTCCGGTGGCGTCGCCGCCTGCGCGAAGCACTTTCCCGGTCACGGTGACACCCGGGTGGACTCCCACCACGATCTGCCCCGCATCGACGCCGACCGGGCCCGGCTGCACGCCGTCGAACTGGCCCCGTTCCGGGCCGCCGTGGCGGCGGGCGTCCAGGCGGTGATGACCGGGCACCTGCTGGTGCCCACCCTGGATCCCGATCTGCCGGCCACCCTGAGTAGCCGCATCCTTGGTGGCGTGCTGCGCGAGGAGATGGGCTTCGACGGAGTGGTGGTGACCGACGCGGTGGAGATGGGCGCGGTGGCCGGCCGCTACGGTCTCGCCGGTGCCGCGGTGCGTGCCCTGGCCGCCGGAGTGGACGCGATCTGCGTGGGCGGCGAGCACGCTGACGAGGAGGCGGCCCGGCACCTGCGCGACGCGATCGTCGACGCGGTGGTCGCCGGTGAGCTGCCCGAGGAGCGGCTGGCCGAGGCGGCCAAGCGGGTCGGGCAACTCGCCGCCTGGACGGTGGCGGCGCGTGCCGCCCGTTCCGCGACGCCACCCGCGCCGGCCGGCTCGGCGGTCGGGCTGGCGGCGGCCCGGCTGGCGGTCCGGATCACCACGAGCGAGGTCACGGCCACCTCGTTGCCGCTGACCGGCCCGTCGCACGTGGTCGAGCTCCAGCCGCCGCACAACATCGCGATCGGGTCGGAGACCCCCTGGGGGGTGGCCGCGCCGCTGGCCGCTCTCGTGCCGGGCACCACCAGCGTCCGGTACGTCGAGAACTCGGTGCCGGCCGACCTGGCCGCCGAGGCCACCGGCCGGCCGCTGGTGCTGGTGGTCCGCGACCTGCACCGGCACGCCTGGATGCGGGACGCGGTCGCCCGGGCGTTGGCCGTCCGCCCCGACGCGGTGGTCGTCGAACTCGGGGTACCCGCGCTGGTCACCGGCGCGGTGCACGTCGCCACCCACGGCGCCACCCGGGCCGCCGGTCGGGCCGCGGCCGAGCTGCTCGCCGGCGGCGTGGTCACTCCGGGCTGGTGACCAGGTCGGCGTACTCCGGGTGGCGTTCGATGAAGGCGGCCATGAACGGGCAGCGTGGCACCACCCGCTGCCCCTGCGCGCGGACCTGATCCAGGGTGCCACGCATCAGCGCCGAGCCGACGCCCATGTTCTGGAAGGCCGAATCCACCTGGGTGTGCGTGAAGATCAGCACCTGTTCGCGGGGCAGGTACGCGGTGAAGCCGGCCAACGCGTTGTCGACCAGGATCTCGTAGCGGTGTTTGGCGGGGTTGTCCTCGACCAGCATGCTCACCCCCGCATTGTCCATCGCCGTTCGGCCCGGCCGGTCGTTTCGCCGGTGTCTCCTACGCTTGACGGTGTGACGAACCGATCCCCCGCCGGTAGTAGGACTCCGCCCGCCCCTACCCGTGGCACCCCCACCCGCCATCGAGGTCGGCGGCGAGCAGACGGCATCCGGGCGGCGGCCAGCACGTTTGGAAATCTTCCCGTTCGGAGATTGAGGCGCCATGCCTCTTTCCCCTAACGCCGAAGCCACCGCCGCCCGTACGGCAGACAGCCGGTGGCTGGAACTCCTCGCCCGGGCCGGCTTCATCGGCTACGGGATCGTGCATCTGCTGTTCGGCTGGCTGGCGCTACAGATCGCGTTCGGCAACGCGTCCGATGACGGCGACCAGTCCGGCGCGCTGCGGACCCTCGCGGCGCAACCCATGGGCCAGTTCCTGGTCATCGCCATCGCCGTGGGCATGCTCGCCATGGGGATCTGGCAGGCCCTGGAGGCGGCCGTCGGGCACCGTACCGAGCGGGGCAACGACCGGCTCAAGGAACGGATCATGTCCGCCGCCCGCACCCTGATCTACCTCTGGCTGGCCTGGACCGCCTGGAAGGTCGTCTCCGACGCCAACTCCGACAGCGCCTCCCAGCAGGAGGACCTGTCGGCCCGGCTGATGGAGTCCACCGGGGGGCGTTGGCTGGTCGGTCTCGCCGGTCTGGTGCTCGCGGGCATCGGTGTCGGCATGACGATCTACGGTCTCAAGAAGAAGTTCATGAAGCGGCTGAAGACCGGCGAGATGAGCGCCAAGACCCAGCAGCTCGCCCGTCGGCTCGGCATGGCCGGCTACGCCTCCCGGGGTGTCGCCTTCGCGATCACCGGCGTGCTGGTCATACTGGCTGCGGTGAACTACGACCCGGAGAAGGCCCGTGGTCTGGACGCCGCGCTGCGGACCCTGCGTGACCAGTCGTTCGGCCCGATCCTGCTGGCTCTCGTCGCGCTGGGCTTCGCCGCCTTCGGCGTCTACTGCTTCCTTCAGTCCCGCTACCGCAAGGTATGACCTTCTCCTCCCCGGCCACCCCCCGCGGTGGCCGGGGCCGGCGATCCAGGGCACCATTGCCCCTTTGCCGGATCTTGATTGCCCGCACGCCGGACACCACCACCGGGGATCGCCGTCGGGCCGGAAGGAGAACTAACACGTGCACAGCTACCTCGTGACTGTCGTCGCCGCGCTCGCCGCGGCGGCGATCGCTCTTGCCGTGGTCGAGGTGGTGCACCGCCTCACCCGTCGCTGGGGCCGCAAGTCACTGCTGCTGACCGAGCTGACCCAGCACGCGCACCGCTCGTTCCAGGTCGCCGCCACCGTGCTCGCCGTGCAATTCGCCGTCCGGTTCAGCACCGGGTACGCGATCGGCACCGGCTGGCGGCAGGCACTGCTGCACATGCTGGTGCTCGCCGTGATCGCCGCCGTGGCCTGGCTGGTCGCCTGCCTGCTGGTGGTGGTCGAGGACACCGCGCTCGCCCGGTTCCGGGTGGACGTGCCGGACAACCGGCACGCGCGGCGGGTACGGACCCAGGTGGTGATGCTGCGCCGGGTGACGGTCGTGGTGATCGTTACGCTCACCGTCGGCGTGATGCTGATGACCTTCCCGGCCGTGCGGGGCATCGGTGCCGGCGTACTGACCAGCGCCGGTGTGGTCGGTGTGGTCGCCGCCCTGGCCGCGCAGAGCCTGCTGGGTAACGTCTTCGCCGGCCTGCAACTCGCCTTCAGCGACGCGGTACGCCTCGACGACGTGGTGGTGATCGAGGGGGAGTGGGGCCGGATCGAGGAGCTGACCCTGAGCTACGTGGTGGTCCAGATCTGGGACGACCGGCGGTTGATCCTGCCGACCTCCTACTTCACCAGCAAGCCGTTCCAGAACTGGACCCGGACCGAGGCGAAGGTCCTGGGTACCGCCGAGTTCGACGTCGACTGGTCGATCCCGGTACAGGCCATGCGGGAGGAGCTACGCCGGCTGGTCGAGAGCACCGAGCTGTGGGACGGCCGGGTCTGTGTCCTCCAGGTCACCGACGCGACCGGCGGGACGGTAAGGGTTCGCGCGCTGGTGAGCGCCAGCAACGCGGGCGCGCTGTGGGACCTGCGCTGTCGCGTGCGCGAACATCTGGTCGCCTGGGTACGCGACCACCGCCCCACCGCGATGCCTCGGTTGCGTACCGAAGTTGGTGACGGCGGAAGCGACCTGCCGTGGCAGTGGATCCAGCCGCGGCACTCGACGCGCCGCCGTGCCGAGACCGAGGTGCCCGACGACGCCCGTCTCTTCGGCGGCAGCGACGACGGCCACGCCCGCAACGAGGCATTCGTCGGCCCGGACGAGACGGTCGAGGTTCGGCAGCCCGCCGAGCCTCGACGCTGAATACCTCGTTATCCACTCGGTTGTGGAGGTTTGGCGCGGCGTTCGGCGGGGACATGCTGCCCGACGCTTCTGCCCCTTTTTCGGGAACAGGATTGACGAGCGGCGACTCCGGGCATACAGCGCGGTGATGACGAGAGGGGGACAGCATGGCTGACGTGGCGAACGCCCGTACGTCCCACAACGAGCGTATGTTCCACAACGGGACGGAGTCGTCCACCGCCGAACTGGTTCAGCGGGCGACCGAGCAGGTATCGCGCCTGGTCCGCGACGAACTCGCGCTGGCCCGCGCCGAGCTGACCGAGAAGGGCAAACAGGCCGGCATCGGCGCCGGCCTGTTCGCCGGTGGCGGCGCCCTCGCCTTCTTCGGTCTGGGGGCGTTGGTGACCGCCGCGATCCTCCTGCTGGCCCTGGTGCTGCCGGCGTGGGCGGCCGCCCTGATCGTGGCGGTGGCCCTGTTCCTGGTCGCCGGAGTGCTCGCGCTGATCGGCAAGCGCCGGGTCAGTCGCGCGGTCCCGCCGGTGCCCGAGGCGGCCGTGCGCAGCCTGCGGGCCGACGTCGACGTGGTCAGCGCTGCGGTGAAGGACAGGGGACGGGCATGACAGGCAACGGTACGGGTGACGCGGAGGCGCTGCGGGAGGAGATCCGGCGCACCCGCGTCGAGCTGGGCGAGACGATGGAGGCGCTGGCCGCCAAGGCCGACGTGAAGAAGCGGCTGAAGTCCTCGGCGGACCAGGCACGCGAGCGGGTGCGCGAGCAGGCTGCGGTGACCGTCGCCCGGGTGCGCGCCCAGGCCGGTCTTAACCACCAGCAGGGACCGGGTTGGCAGGGGCCTGCTCCGTTCATCGCGCTCGCGGCCGGCGCGGTCGCCGCTGCCGTGGTGTTGATGATCATTAGAGGGAGGCGTGCGTGAGCAAGGGAATCGGTAGGGTCGCCTACAAGCCGGTCGGCGTGCTGATGGGCTTCGCCGCCGGTGCGATCGCGGGCGCGGTCTTCCGCCAGGTGTGGAAGATGACCGCGGGCGACGGTGAGGCGCCCAACCCGACCGACGAGGACCGCCACTGGGGGGAGGTCCTCGCGGCTGCCGCCTTGCAGGGAGCCATTTTCTCGGTCGTCCGGGCCGCCGTCGACCGGGGCGGTGCGGTCGGCGTCCGTCGGATCACCGGTAGCTGGCCGGACTAAGGTCCGTGTCGAGGCCCTCTCACCAGTTGTCGGTGAGGGGGCCTTTCGCCTTGTCCCATCGCCTCCACCCGACGATCTCACGCATCCGTCAGGTCACATGTCGGAGAATTTTCGTCGGTTCGGCTGTGCAGACTTTTTGCGTACGTGGTTAAGCTGTTCCACGCTGTTGAGAGATGGCGTGGGTTGAGAGAAGTCTCCTTCATTGGGGGCCGCCTCAGGCACCGCTGCTCGACAACGGCCAACCGGCCGCACGGTGTGCTCGGCCGCCAGTTTTAGAAGGAGATACACATGGCGCAGGGAACCGTGAAGTGGTTCAACGCTGACAAGGGCTTCGGCTTCATCACCGTCGACGGCGGGGGGGCTGACGTGTTCGTCCACTTCTCGGCCATCCAGTCCAGCGGCTACCGCACGCTGGAGGAGAACCAGCGGGTGGAGTTCGAAATCGCCCAGGGCCAGAAGGGTCCGCAGGCCGAGCAGGTCCGCCCCCTCTGAGGCACCGGTCGGCGACCGCCGGCCAGTGGCGAGGCAGTCCCCGAATCAGTGCGAAGCCCCGCGTCCCGACCGGACGCGGGGCTTTCCGCATCATTGGTGTGCTGGTCTCAGCGACGGTTGCGGACGCGTACGCCCAGCCAGAGCAGGGTCAGTCCGACCAGAATCAGCAACGGACCGAGTACCGCCCAGATCCGCTGGCCGGTCATCACGC
Organism: Micromonospora sp. ATLC16; assembly: GCF_057196645.1. NCBI lineage: Bacteria > Bacillati > Actinomycetota > Actinomycetes > Micromonosporales > Micromonosporaceae > Micromonospora > Micromonospora sp. ATLC16. The sequence continues at coordinate 18,406 of NZ_JBXUOW010000003.1, read as the reverse complement.
TGCCCTCGACGTAACCGAGGCCCTGCACCGTCCACACCGCGCCCACGACCACGGCCAGCAGGCCGAGCGTGAGTCGGAGCCAGCCGTTCATCGTGGTTCCCCTCCACTGTGGCCCACCGCCTGGCTGCCCGCCGTCGGGCGAACCGGATGGCCCGCCGGGCGCGCCGCTCACCATCGGTGGTGCACCTGGGGGCGGATCAGGTCGTCGTAGACCGCCGCCACCTCGGCCAGGTCCTCGGTGGACAGTGCTGGCTGGCCGGCCACGGCGGCGTTGCCGCGGGCCTGCGTGGCGTCGCGGGCACCGGGGATGACCACGGTGACACCCGGCTGGTCGAGCACCCAGCGCAGCGCGAACTGGGCCATCGTGCGCGCCTCGCCCACCAGCGGCGCGATCCGTCGCACGGCGGCCAGGCCGGTGGTGAAGTCCACCCCGGAGAACGTCTCGCCGACGTCGAACGCCTCGCCGTGCCGGTTGTAGTTGCGGTGGTCGTCGGCGGCGAAGGTGGTGTGCTCGTCGTACCGGCCGGAGAGCAGGCCACTGGCCAGCGGGACGCGGGCGATGATGCCGACCCCGGCGGCCGAGGCGGCCGGCAGCACGCGTTCGAGCGGCTTGTGGCGCAGCGCGTTGAGGATGATCTGCACGCTGGCCACCCCGGGCCGGGCGATCGCGGTGAGTGCCTCGTCGCAGGTCTCCACGCTCACGCCGTACGCGGAGATCCGCTTCTCGGCCACCAGGGTGTCCAGGGCGTCGAAGACCGCGTCGGCGGCGAAAACGGCCGTCGGCGGGCAGTGCAGCTGCACCAGGTCCAACGTGTCCACGCCGAGGTTGGTCCGGGACCGGTCGGTCCACCGGCGGAAGTTGTCCAGGGTGTACGCCTCGGGTTTCTGCGCCACCCGCCGGCCCATCTTCGTCGCGACGGTCAGCCCGGCGTCGGGGCGCGCCGCCAGAAAGCGTCCGATCAGCTGTTCGCTGCGGCCGTCGCCGTAGACGTCGGCGGTGTCCAGGAAGGTGACCCCGGCGTCGACCGCGGCGGCCAGCACCGCCATCGCGTCGTCCTCGGTCACCGTGCCCCAGTCGGCGCCGAGCTGCCAGGCGCCGAGCCCGACCACGCCGGCCTGGCGATCCATTCGGGGGAACGTGCGTTGCTCCATACGGTGAGCCTAGTGGCCCGGCTCGCCCGGGTGGCCGCGGACCGCCCCAGACGGGTGGTCGACCTCGGCTGCGGCCCCGGCACCCTGACCGCCACGCTCGTGGCCCGCTGGCCACAGAGCCGGATCGTCGGCCTGGACTCCTTCACCGGAGATGATCGCGCGGGCCACCGCGCTCGACGTTCCGATCAGCTTTGAGGTGGTGACGTCCGCGACGGCGTCCCGACCCGGACACCGACGTGGTGGTCAGCAACGCGGTGCTCCAGTGGGTGCCCGGACACCGGGAACTGCTCGTCCGCTGGGCCGCCGGCCGGGGCCGGTCGTCGACCCGGTCGACTACGCCGGGTCGCTGGTCGCCGCCGGCTGCACCGTCGACGCCTGGGAGACTACCTACGTGCACCTGCTGGCGGCCGGTCCCGAACCGGATCACCCCGTGCTGACCTGGCTGGAGGGCACCGCGCTGCGCCCGGTCCGGGCGGCGCTGGACGCCGCCGGCTGGTCCGCCTCCCGGGCCGCGCTGGCGGTACGCCTCGCCGAGGCGTACCCGGTGGGGCCCGGCCAGGTGTACTTCCCGTTCCGACGGATCTTCGTCGTCGCCCGTACCGGTTCCGCCCAGGAGAACTCGTGACCGATCTGCGTACCTTCATCGCCGGACTGCCCAAGGTGGAGCTGCACGTGCACCACGTCGGCTCCGCCTCACCCCGCATCGTGGCCGAGTTGGCCGCCCGGCACGAGGGAGGCAGCCCCGTCCCGGCGGACCCGCAGCTGCTGGCCGACTACTTCGTTTTCCGCGACTTCGCCCACTTCGTCGAGTTGTACCTCAGCGTGGTGGACCTGGTGCGGGATCCGGACGACGTCTGGATGCTCACCCACGAGGTGGCCCGGGAGCTGGCCCGCCAGCAGGTCCGCTACGCCGAGCTGACCGTGACGCCCTACTCCCACGTGCGGCGCGGCATCGCGGCGCCGGCCTTCTGCGAGGCGATCGAGGACGCCCGCAAGCGGGCCGCCGCCGACTTCGGCATCGAGCTGCGGTGGTGCTTCGACATTCCCGGCGAGGCCGGCCTGCCCGCTGCCGAGGAGACCCTGCGGATCGCCCTCGACGAACGCCCCGACGGGCTGATCAGCTTCGGCCTCGGCGGCCCCGAGATCGGCGTGCCGAGGCCACAGTTCAAACCCTACTTCGACCAGGCCCGCGCGGCCGGATTGCGGTCGGTGCCGCACGCCGGGGAGACCACCGGCCCGCAGACGATCTGGGACGCGCTGCACGAGCTGGGCGCCGAGCGAATCGGCCACGGCATCTCCGCCGCGCAGGATCCGCGACTGCTCGCGTACCTGGCCGAGCGGCAGATCGCGCTGGAGGTCTGCCCGACGTCGAACGCGCGTACCCGGGCGGTGGCCGACCTCGCCGAGCACCCGCTGCGCCGGCTGGTCGACGCGGGAGTGCTGGTGACCATCAACTCCGACGACCCGCCGATGTTCGGCACCACCCTGGACGACGAGTACGCGGTCGCCGCCCGACTGCTCGACATCGGCCCGGACGGGGTGGCCGCGCTGGCCCGTAACGCGGTGACCGCGTCCTTCCTCGACGGGACCGGCAAGCAGCGGATCCTCGCGGAGATCGAAACCTACCTCGCCGAGCGGCGCGGCTGACGCCGTCGCCTCCGGGCTAGGTGGCGCGCGGCGGGAGGAGGTGTGGGGGGACCGTGTCTCCCGCCGCGCGCACGGCTCCACCGGCCGAATGCGCTGGGAGCGACAGGCCGGTGGAACTGCTGGGTTTCGCAGCGATCCTGTCAGCCGGGACCGGTCGGGCGGAACGGGGTTAATTCGGATCTAAGGAAGACTTGCGCCGGCACACAGCCCGAGACGACCGCGGCCGTACCCGCCGTTCAGCCGTCCGTCGGGCGCTGCCGGGGCCAGCGGCGTCCACGGGCCTTCTGTTCCCGGCCCTCCCGAGCCATCCGGCCCACCAGGCCGAACCGGCTGACCTGGCGCGGCGTCGCCTCCGGGTCGGACAGCAGCATCACCACGCTCGCCCCGCCCAGGTGGGCCCGGTCGATGCTGACCGAGCCGTTGGCCTGCAACGCCACCCGCTTGGCGATGTCCAGCCCCAACCCGGTGGAGCCCTGGTCGCTGGCGCCGCGTCGCAGGGCCCGGTCCGGGTTGGCGATACCGGGGCCGGCGTCGTCGATCCGGATGGCCACGTACCCGTCGCGGCGCGACACCGCCACCTCGAACGCGGTGCCCTGCGGGGTGTAGCGGAACACGTTGCCGATCACGGCGTCCAGGGCGGCGGCCAACTCGGCCCGGGGCACCGGCGCGGGAATCCGCAGCTGGGCGCCGGAGACCCGGTGCGGACGGTTCTGGTCACCGGCGAGGGCGGCCCAGAACACCATCCGGTCCCGAACCACCTCGCTCACGTCGCACATCGCCGGGGGCGTGGCCTCGGTCGCCACGGCCTTACGGGTGGTCTTGATCAGCACGTCGATCTCACCCTCCAGGGTGACGATCGCCTGCCGGATCCGTCGGATGCCGCGCCGGTAGTCCAGCTCGGCCTGACTGAACGAGCCGACACTCGTGTCGTCGGACTCCAGCGCCTCGGCGTCCAGCCGCAGCACGGTCAGCGGGGTGCGCAGCCGGTGGGACAGGTCCGCCACCAGTTCCCGCTCCTCGGTGCGCGCCGCCACCAACCGTTCCGCCATCCGGTTGAACGCGTGACCGGCCTGGACCAGCTCGCGCGGGCCGTGCGGCTCGACGCGTACCCCAAGGTCGCCGTCGCCGATGGCGAGCGCCGCCTTGGCCAGGGCCCGGCTCGCGTCGGCCGCCCGGGCGGCGAGCCGGTCCACCACCAGCATCGCGGCACCCACCAGCGCGACGGCCACCCCGCCCAGCAGCAGCCACTGGCCGCCACCGGCGTCGAGCGCGGCGTCCGGGACGAAGACCTCCACCACGGCGGTCCGCTCGCCCAGCACCACGGGATCCAGCCGCAGCACTCCGCCGTCGCCGTCGACGACCAACGAACGGACCTGCTCCCGGGCCTGCGCCAGGTGCGCCGCGTCGGCCCGTCCGGCGGAGGAATCCACGTCGAGCCCGTGCACGACGGGCCGGGTGGCCGGGTCGCCGCCGCTGGCCTCGATCGCCCGGGTGACCACCTCCGCGTCGGTGCTGATCGCCAGGGCGCCGGTCACCAGCGCGCTGCGCCGGGCCGCGTCGGCGATCGCTTCCTCGCGCGCCTGCCCATCCAGCGTCAGCCCGAGCGGCACCAGGAAGGCCAGCGCCAGCAACGTGCCCACGCCGGCCGTCAACAGGGCCAGCGCCCTTCTCAGTCCGGCACCACCAGCCGGAAGCCCACCCCCCGCACGGTGCGCAGGTAGCGCGGCTTCGCCGCGGACTCGCCCATTTTGCGCCGTAGCCAGTACAGGTGAACGTCGATGGTCTGATCCTCGCCGACCGATGGCTGCCGCCATACCTCCTCCAAGAGCTCCCGCCGGGACACTACCCGGCCAGGGCGGGCGGCGAGATACGCCAACAGGTCGAATTCCTTGCGGGTCAGCGCCAGCGCCGCACCGTCGAGGTGAGCGCTGCGCTCGCCGACGTCAACCTTGAGCCCACCGACGCTGTGCACCGCCGGCTGGGCGGAGCGGCTGGCCCGGCCCGCGCGGCGTAACACGGTGGTGATCCGGGCGTCCAGGTGTGCGCCGGTGAACGGTTTGATCATGTAGTCGTCCGCGCCGGCCCGAAGCAGCTTGACCACGGACTGCTCGTCGTCGCGGGCGGTGGCGATGATGATCGGAACGTCGGTGATCCCCCGGAGCATCCGCAACGCGTCCGAGCCGTCCAGATCCGGCAGGCCGAGGTCGAGCACCACCAGGTCCGGTGTCTCGGCGGCGACCCGACGCAGCGCGTCCAGGGCGGTGCCTACCGCGTGTACGGCATGACCCCGGTCGGTGAGGGAGCGAAGCATCGCGCCGCGTACGACGTGATCGTCTTCGACCAGGAGGACGGTGGCCACCCGAGCACGGTACTCGGAGCGGCAAGCGCGGCGTCATTGCGGTCCACCCCGGGCGCCCGTCAAACTGGTGCGAGAATGACGTTCACCCTCTATCCGGACACCCGCCTGGCCCTGGCCCGGGACGCGTACTTCGCCGACTCGACCAGCCGGGTGGTCGCGCAGGCACAGGCATCGGCCGAGGTGACCCACGCCCATCCGGAGGGGATCGCCGGTGCCGTGGCGGTGGCGGTGGCCGCCGCCCGAGCCGTCCGGGCCCGACTGAACGGGGATCGGCCGGATCTGGGTCGCCGCCACCCACCTGGACGACTATCCGGCCGCGGTACGCGCCTGCGTCGAGGCGGGCGGTGACGTGGACACCACCGCCGCCATCGCCGGGGGGATCGTCGCCGCGTACACCGGGGTCGCCACCGAGGGTGGAGTGCCCGCCGACTGGCTGGCCGCCCGGGAGTCGCTACCCGACTGGGTCGGCTGACCCGGACGCGCCGCGCCCGCCGTTCACCGCCGGGCGCCCGCCTCGACCGTCTCGGAACCGGCACCCGTGGACGTCCCGGCCCCACCGGAGGCGTCCGCCCCACCCGCGTCGGCTCGGGTGGTCCCGGTGTCGACTCCGGGCGGCTCCTCGTCGAGCACCGAACGGTCGATCTCCTCGGTCGTCGCGCGGCGTCGACGGCTGATCAGCCAACCCACCACCGCGCCGCCGCCGAGGCCCGCGACCAGCCCGGCGGCGAGCAGGCTGTTGGCGTTCGGACCACCGTCGGAACCGGCGGTGGTGGGCGGCGCCTCGGCAGGCGCTGCGCCGCCGGGGGCCGCACCGTGCCCAGCGTGGGCGCCCGGGTAGGCCGGGTCGCCCGGCAGCAACGTCAGCGCCGCCAACGGCCGTTGGCCGGGGCCGCTGCCCCAGCGCACCTGGAGGCCGTCGGCGTACGTCTGCACCAGCTCGAAGGCCAGTCGTTCGGTCTGCGGCAACGGGGCCATCGAGAACACCAGCCGAGCCGGACCCTCGCCCGCCTGGTCCTTCGCCCGCGACCAGATCAGCGAGGCGGTCACCACGTCGGTGGCCGGGCCGTGCAGGCCGGACACCGGCCGATCCAGCTTCCGGGTGGTGATCGTCGGAGCCCAGCCCTCAACCGACAGCGGGTACACCTCGGCGATCGGCGGGTTCTCGGGAATCTTGATCTCGACCCGTTCGGTTCGGACACCGGGCCGTTCGTCGGGCACCACGAATTCGAGCTTCACCGCGTTGCCCTGCTGAGCCTCGGCCGGGGTGAACGTCACCCCGTCGGCCCACGCCGCGGTGGGCCAGAGCAGCACCACGGCCGTGGTCAGGGCGGCCACCAGCACGCCCCGGCGTCGACGGCTGCCGCCGTGCGTCATCGCCATCTGGGTTCCCATCCGTGTCCACGCGGCCGGAACCGGCTCCGGCCACACCCGGTAGTTCGGATTCCGGGCCGGAAAGGTTCAACGGTGGCGGCAAACGCCTGCTGTCGGTGTCGACGACGGCGACGCCCGGGGCGCCCGATAGCATCAGTGCGCCGGCATCGGCCCCATCCGTCACGTCTGCTGCGAGGAGTCATCCGTGTCCGCACCCCGTACCCCCGCCGTGGCCGACCCCGTCGTCGTCGCCGCCGGGACCACGGCGGCCGACGCGGTGGCCGCGGCCGGGCTGCCCACCAACGGCCCCCGGGCGATCGTGGTGGTCCGCGACCCGCACGGCGTGCTGCGCGATCTGGACTGGCGACCGGCCGAGGAGACGGCCGTCGAGCCGGTCGCGCTCGACTCCCCGGACGGGCTGACCGTGCTGCGCCACTCCACGGCCCACGTGCTGGCCCAGGCCGTGCAGGACATCCACCCCCAGGCGAAGCTCGGCATCGGCCCGCCGATCGACAACGGCTTCTACTACGACTTCGCGGTGGACAAGCCGTTCCAGCCCGACGACCTGGCCAAGCTCGAAAAGCGGATGCAGGAGATCATCAAGTCGGGGCAGCGGTTCCGACGTCGCCGCTTCGACAGCCTGGACGAGGCGAAGACCGAGTTGGCGGCCGAGCCGTTCAAGCTGGAGCTGATCGACGTCAAGGGCGAAGGGCTCGACTCGTCCGAGGTGATGGAGGTCGGCGGCGGTGAGCTGACCATCTACGACAACCTCGCCGCCGACGAGGACAAGGTCTGCTGGTCGGACCTGTGCCGGGGACCGCACCTGCCCAACACCCGGCTGATCGGCGCGTTCAAGCTGATGCGCTCGGCCGCCGCATACTGGCGTGGGTCGGAGAAGAACCCGCAGCTGCAGCGGGTGTACGGCACCGCGTGGCCGACCCGCGACGGGTTGAAGGCGTACCTGAAGCTGCTGGAGGAGGCCGCCCGGCGCGACCACCGCAAGCTCGGCGCGGACCTGGACCTGTTCAGCTTCCCCGACGAGATCGGTTCGGGCCTCGCGGTCTTCCACCCCAAGGGCGGCATCATCCGCCGGGAACTGGAGGACTACTCGCGTCGCCGGCACGAGGAGGCCGGGTACGAGTTCGTCAACAGCCCGCACATCACCAAGGCGCAGCTCTTCCAGACCTCGGGCCACCTGCCGTACTACGCCGACACGATGTTCCCGCCCATGCAGTTGGAGGGGGCGGAATATTACCTCAAGGCGATGAACTGCCCGATGCACAACCTGATCTTCCGCTCGCGCGGACGGTCCTACCGCGAACTGCCGCTGCGGCTGTTCGAGTTCGGCACCGTCTACCGGTACGAGAAGTCGGGTGTGGTGCACGGGCTGACCCGGGTACGCGGTCTGACCCAGGACGACTCGCACATCTACTGCACCCGGGAGCAGATGCCCGGCGAGTTGACCACCCTGCTGTCGTTCGTGCTGGACCTGCTGCGCGACTACGGCCTGGACGACTTCTACCTGGAGTTGTCCACCCGCGACGACTCGCCGAAGTTCATCGGCTCGGACGACGACTGGGCCGAGGCCACCGAGGCGCTGCGCACCGCCGCCGAGACCTCGGGCCTGGAACTGGTGCCGGATCCGGGTGGCGCCGCCTTCTACGGTCCCAAGATCTCCGTGCAGGCCAAGGACGCCATCGGCCGGACCTGGCAGATGTCCACCATCCAGGTCGACTTCAACCAGCCGGAGCGGTTCGGCCTGGAGTACCAGGCCGCGGACGGCACCCGGCAGCGGCCCGTCATGATCCACCGGGCGCTCTTCGGTTCGATCGAACGGTTCTTCGGCGTACTCACCGAGCACTACGCGGGGGCGTTCCCGGCCTGGCTGGCCCCGGTGCAGGTGGTCGGCATCCCGATCCGCGACGACCACGCCGACTATCTGCACGGCTTCGTCGCCGCGCTGCGTGCCGAGGGCATCCGCGCCCAGGTCGACGCCGGTGACGAGCGGATGCAGAAGAAGATCCGCACCGCGCAGCAGCAGAAGATCCCGTTCATGGTGATCGCCGGCGACGACGACGTGGCCGCCGGCACCGTCTCGTTCCGCTACCGGGACGGCTCCCAACGCAACGGGGTTCCGCTGGCCGAGGCGGTCGCCCACGTGCTCGACGTGGTCACCTCCCGTACCAACACCGGCCCCTCCGCCCAGATGTGACGGCCGGGCGGGCCGTAGGATCGCCGGTGTGACTGGGGCGGAGGAGCACACCGACAGGGACATGGCTGACGGGCTGGACCGGCTCTGGACGCCCCACCGGATGACGTACATCTCCGGCGAGGACCGGCCCGAGGGCGGCTACGAGCGACCCTCCGGGTGCCCGTTCTGCCTGGCCCCGGCCCGGCCGCCGGAGGAGAGCCTGGTCGTGGCGCGTGGGGAGCACGTCTTCGTGGTGCTCAACCTGTACCCGTACAACCCGGGGCATCTGCTGGTCTGCCCGTACCGGCACGTGGCCGACTACACCGATCTGGACGGCCCGGAGACCGCCGAGCTGGCGTCGTTCACCCAGACCGCCATGCGGGTGATCCGCAAGGTCAGCAGTTCCCATGGCTTCAACCTGGGCATGAACCAGGGTGGGGTGGCCGGTGCCGGCATCGCCGCCCACCTGCACCAGCACGTGGTGCCCCGGTGGGGCGGTGACGCCAACTTCATGCCGGTGATCGGGCGGACCAAGGTCCTGCCGCAACTGTTGGGCGACACCCGCGACCTGCTCGCCCGCGCCTGGCCCGCCTGACCCGGGCCGCCTCCCCCCAGCGCCGCGCCGTCTGCGTGCCGCGCCGGCTCCCGCTCGCACGTCGCGTCGCCGGGCGGCGGCGACCTCTTGGTACGCGCCCTTTGCTCTGCTTCAACCCGCGCGACGGTCACTCGGGGTAGCCATTGAGTGTCGGTGAGCAGGGCAACGGTGACGTGGTGGGGAAGGGGTGCCCAGGCTAGCCGCAGGTCGTCCGCGACGTGGCGCGGCAGCGACCGGAACCGCGCCGAATCGGCCGCCGGGCGGGTGATCCGTACGCCCACCGGTGCCCGTACGGATGATCGTGCTGGATCTTCGTCAACGGCTCTCCGAAGGATGGCACGATGCGCCGGTGGTGGAGTCGACGCGGACACTGGGCCGCAGCGGCATCGCGGTCAGCGCCCTCGGCATGGGCTGCTGGGCGATCGCCGGCCCGTGGACGGCGGGGCGAACCCCGCTGGGCTGGGGGGCCGTCGACGACGAGGAGTCGGTCCGGGCGATCCGTCGCGCGCTCGACCTCGGCGTGACCCTGTTCGACACCGCGGACAGCCACGGCGCGGGACACGGTGAGCGGATCCTCGGGCGGGCCCTGGGCGGCCGCCGTGACGAGGCGGTGATCGCCACCAAGTGGGGGTACACGTTCGACGAGCGGACCCGGCAGAGCATCGGGCCCGACGCCTCACCGGCGTACCTGCGGCGGGCGGTGTGGGACTCGCTGCGCCGCCTCGGCACCGAGCGGATCGACCTCTACCAGCTGCACCTGGCCGACCTGCCCGTGCCACGCGCCCACGAGCTGATCGGCGCGTTGGAGGACCTGGTGGCCGACGGTCTGGTCCGCGCGTACGGCTGGAGCACCGACCGGGCCGACCGGGCGGCGGCCCTCGGGCACGACGCCCCGCACGCCACGGCCGTGCAGCACAACCTGTCGGTGCTGCGGGACGCACCCGACCTGCTCGCCGTGTGCGAGAAGTACGACCTGGCCAGCGTCAACCGTGGTCCGCTCGGCATGGGGCTGCTCACCGGCAAGTACCGTCCCGAGTCGGTGCTGCCCCGCGACGACGTGCGCGGGATGACCTCGGGTTGGCTGGAGTGGTTCCGGGGCGGGCGGCCGGCACCGGAGTGGCTGCGTCGGGTGCAGGCGGTCCGTGCGGCGTTGACCGCCGACGGGCGCACCCTGGCCCAGGGGGCGCTGGGCTGGATCTGGGCCCGCAGCGACCGGGCCATCCCGATCCCGGGCTGCCGCACCGTCGCCCAGGTGGAGGAGAACGCCGCCGCGCTCGCCCTCGGCCCACTCGCCGCCGACCACTTCGCCGAGGTGGAACGGCAGCTGGCCGCCCTGCGGGCCGCCGCGCTCAGAGCGGCCGACCGCCCCTACTGGCCCAGCCCTATGCTGCCCACCGCCCGTCCCTGACCACCCGAGGGACCTACGTGGCCGCCGCCGGGCAGCTCCCACGAGCCGGCCACGCCGTCCAGACCCACCTCGCCGCCCACGCCGTCTTGGCAGCCCGGCTCCACCGGGTCAGCCGTGCTCCTTGCGAATCTGGTCGGCAAGGTGGGCGGGCATCGGGTCGTAGCGGACGAAGTGACGTCGGAAGGTGCCGGCGCCCGAGGTCATCGCCCGCAGCTCCACGGCGTAACGCAGCAGTTCCGTGGCGGGCACCTCGGCGCGTACCAGGGTGCGCCCCTCGGCGGCCGGGTCCGGTTCGGTGCCGAGCACCCGGCCGCGCCGCCCGGACAGGTCGCCCATCACCGCGCCCACGCTGCCGTCGGGCACCCGTACCGTCACCTCGTCGACCGGCTCCAGCAGCGCCGGCTGCGCCCGGTCGGCGGCGTCGCGCAGGGCCAGCGCCCCGGCGGTCTGGAACGCCGCGTCGGAGGAGTCCACGCTGTGCGCCTTGCCGTCGACCAGGGTGACCCGCAGGTCCATCACCGGGTGGCCGGCGACCAGGCCGCGTTCCATCTGGGCGCGCACCCCCTTCTCCACCGAGGGGATGTAGTTGTGCGGCACCGCGCCGCCGACCACCCGGTCGACGAACTCGAAGCCGCCGCGCGGCAGCGGCTCCACCTCGATGTCGCAGACGGCGTACTGACCATGACCGCCCGACTGCTTGACGTGCCGGCCGTGCCCCCGGGCCGGCACGGTGAGCGTCTCCCGTAGCGCCACCCGCACCGGTTCGGTGTCCAGCTCCACCCCGCCCGCGCGCAGCCGGTCGAGGACCACGTCGGCGTGCGCCTCGCCCATGCACCACAGCACCAGTTGGTGGGTCTCCGGGTTGCGCTCCAGCCGCATCGTCGGGTCGCCGGCCACCAACCGGCCGAGGTTGCGGGCCAGGGCGTCCTCGTCGGACCGGGACTTCGCCACGATCGCCACCGGCAGCAACGGCTCCGGCATCTCCCACGGCGCGATCAGCAGCGGGCTCTCCCGGGCGGAGATGGTGTCGCCGGTCTCCGCGCTGCCGGACTTGGTGATCGCGCAGATGTCACCGGCCACCGCCACACCTACCTCACGCAGGGTGGCGCCGAGCGGGCTGTAGAGGTGGGCGATCCGCTCGTCGGCGTCGTGGTCGGGGTGCCCGCGTTCGGCCAGGCCGTGCCCGGAGACGTGCACGGTCTGCTCGGGGCGCAGCGTGCCGGAGAAGACCCGGACCACGCAGACCCGACCGACATGCCGGTCGATGGTGGTCCGCACCACCTCGGCGACCAGCGGGCCGTCCGGGTCGCAGGTCAGCGGCGGCCGTGGCGAGCCGTCCACCCCGGTCACCGCGGGCAGCGTGTGCTCCGGTGGGGCGGGGAAGCCGGCGGTGAGCACCTCCAGCAGCGCGTCCAGACCGACCCCGGTCGCCGCGCAGACCGGAACCACCGGGTAGAAGTGGCCGCGGGCGACCGCCTTCTCCAGGTCCTCCACCACGATGCCGGCGTCGATCTCCTCACCTTCGAGGTAACGGTCCATCAGGGTCTCGTCCTCGCTCTCGGCGATGATCCCCTCGATCAGCTCGTTGCGGGACTCGACGATGGCCGGCAGGTGCCCCGGGTCGGGTTCGCGTACCTGCGGCGGCAGCCCGCCCGTGTAGTCGAAGACCCGCCGCGTGATCAGCCCGAGCAGGCCGACGGTGGATTCGCCGTCGTCACCGAGCATCGGCAGGTAGAGCGGGAGCACGTTGTCACCGAAGACCCGCTGGCACAGCGCCACCGCCTCGTCGAAGTCGGCGCGGGGATGGTCCAGCCGGGCCACCGCGACCGCCCGGGGCATGTCCACCGCCGCACACTCCTCCCACAGCGCCGCGGTGGCCGCGTCCATGCCGTCGACGGCGGAGACCACGAACAGGGCGGCGTCGGCGGCCCGCAGCCCGGCACGCAGCTCACCGACGAAGTCGGCATAGCCCGGCGTGTCCAGCAGGTTGACCTTGATCCCGTCGTGCACCAGCGGCGCGCAGGCCAGCGCGACCGAACGCTGCTGGCGTACGGCGGCCGGATCGTGATCGCAGACGGTGGTGCCGTCGGTGACCGAGCCGGCCCGGGAGATCGTTCCGGTAGCCGCGAGCAGTGCTTCGACGAGCGTCGTCTTGCCCGTCCCGGAGCGCCCGACGAGCACCACGTTGCGGATCCTGGCGGGATCGGTCACCGCCGGTATTCCGGTGGCTCCGCTGTCCTGACTCCTCTGCGCCATCGGGCGCACCTCCCTCAGCCGGTGGTGGTGGGTGGCGACCGCCGCACGCGACGGGATGCGGCCCGGGCGGGGTGCTGCGGTGATAATCCTCCGGTGAACCGCTGGGAACCGGGCGGTCAACAGGCGGCGGGGTGAGCTGGGTCACCCTTATGGCTCGATCTCACACCCGATGACGACCCGACACAACCGTTTCCGGCCGGGCCGCCGCGCCGGCTGAGCGTGGCTGGTCAGATGGGCGGTGTCGCCGGTCGAGCGCCGACCGTTATCGTGGGACCGCCATGGCGAAGATCTTCCAAGTGTCGGCCCGCGCGGGGATGACCCGCGTCGTCGAGCCGATCGCCCGTAACCTGCTGCGCGCGGGCGTAACTCCCAACGCAGTCACCGTCGCGGGCACCCTGGGCGTGCTCGTCGGCGCGCTGGGCTTCGGTGCCCGCGGCCATCTGGTCGCCGGTGCGCTGATCGTGACGGTCTTCGCGCTCACCGATCTGCTCGACGGGACGATGGCCCGGATGAGCGGCGGGTCGACCCGGTTCGGCGCGTTCCTCGACTCCAGCATGGACCGGGTCGCCGACAGCGCGGTGTTCGGCGCGGTGGCCTTCTACCTGGCCACCGAGGGCGACCGCGCGGGGCTGGCCGCCGCGCTGATCTGCCTGGCCGCGGGCGGGCTCGTGTCGTACGTCAAGGCCCGTGCCGAAGGGCTCGGGATGACCTGCGACGTGGGCATCGCCGAGCGTACGGAGCGACTGCTGATCGTCGGCGTCGGTGGCCTGCTCGCCGAGCTGGTCCACCCGGCGGCGCTGCCGATCGCGCTCTGGCTGCTCGCGGCGGTGTCCCTGTTCACCGTCGGCCAGCGAATGCGGCACGTGTACCGGCAGGCCCAGCAGGTCGACGTGCCGGGCGGCCACGGGTGAGCGGCACAGCCGGGCGGAGTGTCCGGTGAACCTCACCGAGTTCGGCTTCGTCGCCGGCTGGCGGTTGGTCCGCGCGCTACCTCGACCGGTCGCCGCCGCCGCGTTCAGCGCCGTGGCCGACCGCGCCCACCGCCGCCGGGGAGCCGGGGCCACCCGGCTACGCGCCAACCTCCGCCGCGTGGTCGGTCCGGAACTGCCCGAGGCCGAGCTCGACGACCTGGTCCGTCGGGGCCTGCGGTCGTACGCCCGCTACTGGATGGAGGCGTTCCGCCTGCCGTCGCTGAGCCGCGACCAGATTCTCGCCGGATTCCGACTGGACGGCACCGAGTTGCTCGCCGCCGACGTGGCCGCCGGCCGGGGTGCGGTGGTGGCGCTGCCGCACGCCGGCAACTGGGATATGGCCGGCGCGTGGGTGGTGGCGAACGAGTGGCCGTTGTCCACCGTGATGGAGCGACTCAAGCCGGAGGGCGTCTACCGGCGGTTCACCGCGTTCCGGGAACGGCTGGGGATGGAGATTCTGCCCTTCACCGGCGGCGTCCGGCCGCCGCTGGAGGTGCTCACCGACCGGGTGGCCGCCGGGGCGGTGGTGCCGCTGCTGGCCGACCGGGATCTCTCCGCCCGGGGCGTGGCGGTGGACTTCTTCGATGGCCGGACCCGGATGCCGCCCGGTCCGGCGCTGCTCGCGCTGCGTACCGGCGCGCCGCTGTACGTGGCGTCGATGTGGTACGAACCGGATGCGGCATGCGCCTCGCTGGTGGGCCCGCTGCCGGTGCCGGGGCCCGAGGCGGGCACCCTCGACGTGCGGGTCCGGTCGCTGACGCAGCTGATCGCGGACGGTCTCGCGGCGGGCATCGCCCGGCATCCGGAAGACTGGCACATGCTGCAACGGATGTGGCTGGACTGAGGGGACGGGCGCAATGCGGATCGGCATCGTCTGCCCGTACTCCTTCGACGTACCCGGCGGGGTGCAGAACCATGTCATGGACCTGGCAGAGGCGCTGATCGGGCTCGGGCACGAGGTGAGCGTCCTCGCCCCGGCGGACGAGGACTCGTCGCTGCCGCCGTACGTGGTGTCGGCCGGCAGGTCGGTGCCGCTGCCGTACAACGGCTCGGTGGCCAGGATCGCGTTCGGGCCGGTCTCCACCGCCCGGGTACGCCGCTGGATCATCCGGGGCGACTTCGACGTGCTGCACGTGCACGAGCCGCTCGCGCTGAGCCTGTCCATGCTCGCCGTGCTGTCGGCCCGGGGACCGGTGGTGGCCACCTTCCACACCGCGATGACCCGCTCCCGGGTGCTCGCCGCCGCCCAGGGGGTGCTCCAGATCGTGCTGGAGCGGATCACCGCACGGATCGCGGTGAGCGCGCTGGCCCGCAAGGTGCAGGTCGAACACCTCGACGGCGGGGCGGTGGAGATCCCCAACGGGGTGGCGGTGGCCAAGTTCGCCGGGGTCGAGCCGCTGCCGGGCTGGCCGGGGGAGTGCGGGCCGGGCACCGGCGGCACGCTCGGCTTCCTGGGCCGGTTCACCGAGTCGCGCAAGGGGTTCCCGATCCTGCGCGACGCCTTCGTCGAGCTGGCCCGGCAGCGGCCCGGCCTGCGCCTGCTGGTCGCCGGTCCCGGTGACCCGGACGACCTGTTCGCCCGGTTTCCACCCGACCTGCGGGACCGGGTCACCTTCCTCGGCCTGGTCACTGAGGAGACGAAGGCGCGGATGCTGCGCAGCGTGCACCTCTACGTCGCGCCGAACACCGGCGGCGAGTCGTTCGGCATGATCCTCACCGAGGCGCTCGCCGCCAGTACCACCGTCGTGGCCAGCGACCTGGACGCCTTCCGCCGAGTGCTCGACGGGGGCCGGGCCGGTCGACTGTTCCCGACCGGCGACGCGATCACGCTGCGCGCGACGCTGTCGCAGTTGCTCGACGACCCGGCGCAGCGCGCGGAGCTGACCGCCTGCGGTGACCAGGTGGTGGCGAATTTCGACTGGCCCGTGGTTGCGCGTCGGGTTCTGGAGGTACACGCAGCGGCGATCGAGGCGACCGACGGGCGGGTGATCGACCAGGAGTGGGTGGGGTTGACCTGATCGGGCGGAACGGGAGCAGCACTACGATGCCGGGCATGTGGTGGGTGGTGGGCGCGACGGTGGTCGTCGCCCTGGTGGCGGTGTACCTGATCTGGACCGCCGGCCGGGTCGAGCGGCTCCAGGATCGTGCCCAGCTCGCCGCCCGCGCCCTCGACGCCCACCTGCTGCGCCGGGCCGCCGCCGCGGCGGTGCTGGCCGAGGGCCGCTACGGCATCGAGCTGTACGCGGCGGCGCGCATCGCCCTCGACGCCGGGCCGGAGGAACGGGAGGCGGCCGAGAACGACCTGACCCGGCAGCTGCGGGCGGTCCAGCTCGATCCCACCGACGCCGACTGCGAGGCGGTCATCGCCGCCAGCCGGCGGCTCGCCCTGGCCCGCCAGGTGCACACCGACCTGGTTCGGGACGCCCGGTCGGCACGCGGTCGGCCGCTGGTGCGGCTGCTGCGGATGGGACGCCGGCACACCTGGCCGCGCTACTTCGACATCGACGACCCGACCCTCACCTACCCGGCCGCCGACGTGCCCAGCCGCTGAATCGCGCTCCGCTCAGCCGGCCGCGTGCCCCGGGGTGACGGCGGACACACAGCAGGCCACCACGGGGCTGATTGGCTGTCGGAGCGGCGCTGGCCCGGGCGTAGCATCTGCGCTGCCACCTCCCGAGGACGCCTGAGGAGCGACGACGTGTCCGAGACGACTTCCCCGCACACCGCCACCCGGCACACCGCCACCCCGGTCGTCGGCACCGCGCGCGTGAAGCGCGGCATGGCCGAGATGCTCAAGGGCGGCGTGATCATGGATGTGGTCACCGCCGAGCAAGCCAAGATCGCTGAGGACGCCGGCGCGGTAGCGGTGATGGCCCTCGAACGGGTACCCGCGGACATCCGTGCCCAGGGCGGGGTGTCCCGGATGAGCGACCCCGACATGATCGACGGCATCATCGACGCGGTCTCCATCCCGGTGATGGCCAAGGCCCGCATCGGCCACTTCGTCGAGGCGCAGATCCTCCAGTCCCTCGGGGTCGACTACGTCGACGAGTCCGAGGTGCTCACCCCGGCCGACTACGCCAACCACATCGACAAGTGGGCCTTCACCGTGCCGTTCGTCTGCGGCGCGACCAACCTGGGCGAGGCGCTGCGCCGGATCACCGAGGGCGCCGCCATGATCCGCTCCAAGGGCGAGGCCGGCACCGGCGACGTCTCCAACGCCACCACCCACATGCGGAAGATCCGCCAGGAGATCCGCCGCCTGACGTCCCTGCCGGCCGACGAGCTGTTCGTCGCGGCGAAGGAGTTGCAGGCACCGTACGAGCTTGTCAAGGAGATCGCCGAGACCGGCAAGCTGCCGGTGGTGCTCTTCACCGCCGGTGGTATCGCCACCCCGGCCGACGCGGCGATGATGATGCAGCTCGGCGCCGAGGGCGTCTTCGTCGGCTCCGGCATCTTCAAGTCCGGCAACCCGGCCCAGCGGGCCGCCGCCATCGTGAAGGCGACCACCTTCCACGACGACCCGGACGTGCTGGCCAAGGTTTCCCGGGGCCTCGGCGAGGCGATGGTCGGCATCAACGTCGACGACATCCCGCAGCCGCACCGCCTCGCCGAGCGCGGCTGGTGACGTGACGGCACCCGTGATCGGTGTGCTCGCCCTCCAGGGCGACGTCCGCGAGCACGTCACGGCCCTGACCGTGGCGGGCGCGCAGGCCCGTCCGGTACGCCGACCGGCCGAACTGGACGCGGTCGACGGACTGGTCATCCCGGGCGGGGAGTCCACCACGATCAGCAAGCTGGTCGACATCTTCGAGCTGCGCGACCCGATCGACAAGCGGATCGCCGCCGGCATGCCGGTCTACGGCTCCTGCGCCGGGATGATCATGTTGGCCAGCGAGGTTCTCGACGGCCGGCCGGACCAGCGCGGCTTCGACGGCATCGCGATGACCGTCCGCCGTAACGCCTTCGGCCGGCAGGTCGACTCCTTCGAGGCGCCGGTGGAGATCACCGACGTCCCGGGCGGGCCGCTGCACGCGGTCTTCATCCGCGCGCCCTGGGTCGAGCGGGTCGGCGATGGCGTGGAGGTGCTCGGCACGGTGTCCGACGGACCGGCGACCGGCCGGATCGTCGCCGTACGCCAGCACAACCTGCTGGCCACCTCCTTCCACCCGGAACTCACCGGCGATCCCCGCCTGCACGCCTACTTCGTCGACCTGACCCGCGCCACCACCTGACCCCGCGCCACCACCTGACCCGCGCCACCACCTGACCCGCGCCACCACCTGACCCGCGCCACCACCTGACCCGCGCCACCACCTGACCCGCGCCACCACCTGACCCGCGCCACCACCTGACCCCGCGCCACCCGCCTGACCCGCGCCGCGCCCGCCTGACCCCGCGCCACCCACCTGACCCCGCGCCGCCCGCCGGGCACGTGAGGCAGCAACATCAGGGA